>JAAWKM010000253.1 GCA_022797375.1 Lachnospiraceae bacterium | reverse complement strand
TGGAAATAGTGTGAAAAATGATTCTAAGACAGCATTTTTCATTACTATTTGTGCCGTGCAAAGCACGGCATGGGGATTTTTATGAAACGGATGTGGGTTATTTTTATTTCTAACCAATAAAACTTAAGGTTATCTGGAATGTGAATAATAAATTGTAAAACCATAATAGTGGTGATATAATGGTTTCACCAATAAAAAATATTAAAGTTATGCACTGTTAATGTGCAGGATTGGAGGATATTATGGATAAATCCAAGGCACCACTTGGCTGGAACAGCTGGGACTGTTATGGTGCTGCTGTTGATGAAGAAACTGTCAGGAAAAATGCAGATTTTATGGCAAAAAACCTTAAGGAATATGGATGGGAATATATTGTTGTTGACATACAGTGGTATGAACCTTGTGCTAAAAACCATGAATATAATAATTTTACAAACCTTTGCATGGATGAATATTCAAGGCTTATACCAGCAGAAAACCGTTTTCCTTCTTCAGCAGGTGGCAAAGGATTTACAGAACTTGCGGCATATGTACACTCCCTCGGGCTTAAATTTGGAATACATATTATGCGTGGCATCCCGCGCCAGGCTGTACATGCTAATTTAAAAATTAAAGGAAGCCAGAAAACTGCGCGTGAAATTGCCAAAATGTCAAGTATCTGTGGATGGAACACTGATATGTATGGTGTTGACCCTTCAAAAGAAGGCGCAAAAGAATATTATGACAGCATTTTTGAACTATATGCATCATGGGGCGTTGATTTTATTAAATGTGATGATATTGCAAGGGAACTTCCACATGAGGAAACAGAACTTGTACTTCTAAGCAGTTCACTTAAAAATTGTGGCAGGGACATGGTATTAAGCCTTTCACCAGGACCTGCACTTCTTGAGAAAGCGGAACTTTATAAACAGGTTTCCAATATGTGGCGCATTACGGACGACTTCTGGGATAAATGGGATGCCCTTTATGATATGTTTTCACGTGCGGAAAAATGGTGCACACATTCTGGTGCAGGGCACTGGCCAGATGCTGATATGCTGCCTATAGGCTCTATACGCCAGGATTATGACAAATCTGATTGTACAAAGTTTACAAAAGATGAACAGATTACTATGCTTACATTGTGGTCAATTTTCCGTTCACCTCTTATGATAGGCGGGGAAATGACAAAATTTGATGACTTTACAATGGGGCTTGTCACTAATAAAGAAATATTAAAGATGCATAAAAACTCCCGTAATTCACACCAGGTCTGGAGAAAAGAAATTAACGGTACAGAGCATATTTTATGGACAAGTACAGATTGTGAAGGCGGGCTGTATATTGCAATATTTAATACAGGTGCAAATGACAGCAATATTACATTAAATTTTGAAGATATAGAAATAAACTCTGCTGATGTACTGGAACTCTGGAGCAGTGAAGAAATTGCCAGGGGTGTCTCTTCAATAGATGTACAACTGCCTGCACATGGTGCAAAGGCTTACCATTTGCAATACTAATATTATAAAAATAACCAGCTGTGTAACCAACAAATATTAAATTATTCTGTATTTACTAATACTGGTACTTATTTCCGCCGATATAATTTACATCACTAATTAAAGACAGCATAGAAAGGGGTGCAATATTATGGGAATATCAATTTTCGCTGCCAGTAATAACAAAGAAGGCTTATTTGCAGTAAACAGGTATGAAGTAAAAAACAGCCAGGACTCTAAAGATGCCAAAGGTAAAAAAAGTATTTTTGCTGGTGATTTTAATGCACAGAATAAAAATACTATTGAACTTAAGCGTAAACTTGCTTACAAACGTGCTATGAAAATCCTTAATGATACTTTTGCATCAGAACAAGATATTGATAATAGTATAAAGGGTCTTAAAGAACAACAGGAGCATCTTAAACAGGAAGCCCTGGAAGATAAAAAAGCTGCAATGGGTGTACAGGATGAACGTGGGCAGCTTATGGAGAGGTATGGTGTAACAGAAGATTCAGAAGAACATAAGGAATTAGAACTTTTAAGAAAAGAATTCCAGCCAGATACAGTACTTACAGACAGTGAAAAGGAACAGCTTGCAGGAATACATAAAAGAGGGCTTACCACATACCAGAAAGATATGATGGAACTTGATGGCAAGGAAGAAGTTTACAGGCAGCGTGCTGCACAAAAAGAATCTTCCGCTAATGCAATTTCAAGTTCAGTGACTGATATAGAGCTTGAACGCCTTAAGACACACCCTGTAGCAGATGCTACACGGGAAGCAGATGAAATAATGGAAGCAGCCAATAAAGAACTTATAGGCGGTCTCTGGGCAGAAGCTAAAGACCATGTTGATGAGAAGATGGAAGAAGCTATGGAGAAAGCTGAGAAAGAGGCTGAGGAGAAAGAGGAAGAAGAAAAGAAAGAAGCAGAACGCAAGAAGGAAGAACTTGAACTTAAAAAACGTATTGAAGAATCAAAACTGTCTGCTTCAGTTAATGCAAGTGCAGGACAGGATATGCCAGCCAGCACACCTGTTGATACATCATTTGATACAACAGAAGTACATGATATTATACAAGAAAGTTCTAGCAATAATTCTTCCGCTTCAAAAGCTGAAAAAGAAATACAAAAACTTGTTGAAGAGTTAAATCTTATAATGGAAGACCTTAAGGGTGCAAAAATAGATATGAATGCATAAAATCCCTGGCATATAGTACATATCCAAATTATGCCAGTTAAAAACTGTCACCAGACAAACCAGCAAAGAAGCTCTACAGTGGGATATTACTTCTGTAGAGCTTTTATTTTATGTGCTTGCCGTCATATTACCATGTCCGTTTCATGAAAATTCCAGTTATCCTGTGCTGGGAAATGGACGCAGGGTTTCCGTGTCCAGCTAAATTATTCCATTCCAGGGCACGTTCGCACTACGTTGGCATACGCAGCGGCGCATAAAATCCCAAAGTACGGGATTCAAACGCCGGCGATGCCAAA
>JAAWKM010000252.1 GCA_022797375.1 Lachnospiraceae bacterium | reverse complement strand
TCTTGTTTCATCAATAACAGCCTTTACACCTGTATCTGTAGTTCCCTTTGTTAATGTAAGGACTGCTGCTGCAGGAAGTGCAGATTCAAATGTTGCTACGATTGTAGTAGCAGATTTTGCTTCAACACTTGTGATGGCTCCCACTGTATCAGCAGGTGCTGCTGTTGGTTCTGTTGAAGGTGCATCTGTAGGTGCTGCTGTTGGCTCTGCTGTCGGAGCTGCTGTCGGAGCTGCTGTTGGTGCTGTTGTTGGCTTAACTGCTGGCTTTTTAGCCTTTACTGTAATCTTACATTTATATTTCTTTTTCTTGTAAGTTGCTGTAATTGTTGCTGTACCTTTTTTCTTAGCTGTTACCTTACCAGTTTTCTTACCAACTGTAGCAATTTTCTTCTTATTAGAAGTAAATGTTGCTTTTAACACCTTGCTGCCCTGTTTTAATTTAAGGGTTGTTGACTTACCAACTGTAAGTGTTGCCTTTGTTTTATTAAGTTTCACTTTCTTAGTTGCTGCTGCAGCGCTTGTAGGTATATTTACGCTTGTCATTGTGACAGCTAATGATAATACCGCTGCTGCAACTTTAGTTGCATTTCTTCTCATTTAATATGCCTCCTTATATTTTTATTCTACAATCATACATCAGATGTTGTATTTTGTCAATCCTGAATTTTTACATTTTTCACACTTTTTTTGTATCATGTATTCCGCCAACCCCCTGTTGACAAAAAAGATGAGCAAAACTACTTTACGCAGCCTCGCTCATCCTTTCCTAAAAATACAAAAAACCAATTGAGAAAAAATGTAAATACTAACAAAAGTGTATCCTTGATATAGGATAATCTCCCATCTATTGTATTCAAGAATAATACCACACCTTTAGTATTTAGTCAACCATTTTTTTCCAACATCCTTTTTATAAAATTCATTCTGGATGTTTGAAAAGTGGTTTGGATGAGCTACAAGTATTTTATATAATTTTTATTTGTCATTTCAATGTCACAAAATTTCAATTTTCATGTCACATTCGTACAAATTTCATGTCACAAATATTTGATTTTCATGTCAAACTTGCCTAAACTGCATAAAACAAGGGCAAAACCGGCGGTTTAACCATGCCTTTCACAGATTATCATGTGCATTTTTTATAATGCATGACTGATAAATCTTTTTTAATCTTAACCTGGAATACGGACAATGCATATGCCTGCCAGAACGGCAGGTGCCTGTCCCCTTTATTGAAAATTATGCTGTTTTATGTTTAATGGATAGTATAATAAGAAAAAATAATATTAAAAAGAACAGAAGAAAGCTAAAGATACGGAAATAAAATTTAAAAGGATTTAATACATAACACCTGCATCCTTTATGCCATTTAAAAGCCTGGACCTGGCAGTGCCAGTCTGGTGGCTTTTAAATAACATAAAACTTACTTTTCTGTTATATTAGTTTTTAAAACTATGGACAGGAGCTGGAATCCTGCCTCCCCTGTTAATAAAACCACTGCAGTCAAACTGGTTTACTGGCATTATTGGCGCATGGCCTAAAAGCCCGCCAAATTCTACTGTTTCACCTACACCTTTTCCAATGACAGGAATAAGGCGTGCTGCTGTTGTTTTCTGGTTTATCATGCCTATTGCCATTTCATCTGCTATAATACCAGAAATTGTTGAGGGTTTTGTATCTCCTGGTATTGCTATCATGTCAAGCCCGACTGAACATACACATGTCATTGCCTCAAGCTTTTCAACCGTAAGCGCACCATCTTCTACAGCATTTATCATTCCCTGGTCTTCGCTTACAGGTATAAATGCACCACTTAGCCCGCCTACATATGAAGACGCCATTATCCCGCCCTTTTTGACCTGGTCATTTAAAAGCGCAAGGGCAGCTGTTGTTCCTGGTGCGCCTGCACGTTGTAATCCCATTTCCTCAAATATATCTGCTATACTGTCACCTACTGCAGGTGTTGGCGCAAGTGAAAGGTCTATAATCCCAAATGGCACATTCATACGCTTTGATGCTTCTCTGGCAACTAACTGGCCAACCCTTGTAATTTTAAATGCTGTCTTTTTAACTTTTTCACAAAGAGTGCCAAAGTCCGCACCACGTACTGACTCTAAAGCTTTACGCATTACACCTGGCCCGCTTACACCAACATTTATAATTTCGTCCGCCTCTGTAACACCATGAAACGCACCTGCCATAAATGGATTATCATCAGGCGCATTGCAGAATACAACAAGCTTTGCACATCCAATGCTGCCCTTCCCAGCAGTTTCTGCTGCTGTATCATGCACTATTTCCCCCATAAGTTTTACAGCATCCATATTAATACCTGTCCTTGTAGAACCAAGGTTCACTGAACTGCATACAAAATCTGTTGATGCAAGTGCTTTTGGAATTGAACGTATCAGAAGTTCATCACTTTCTGTCATACCTTTTGAAACAAGTGCACTGTAACCTCCTATAAAATTAACGCCAGTAGCCTTTGCTGCCCTGTCAAGTGTCTGTGCAATAGTGACAAAATCTTCTGGTGTTTTACATGCTGATGCACCTGCAATGGCGGCTGGCGTAACAGAAATACGTTTATTCACAACAGGTATGCCAAATTCCTTCTCTATGGCTTTGCCTGTAGTTACAAGGTCTTTTGCAACAGTTGTAATACGGTTATATATTTTCTCATTGAGACTTTCAAGATTACTGTCAATACAGCTTAAAAGGCTTATTCCAAGTGTTATGGTACGTACATCAAGGTTTTCCTTCTCAATCATATCATTAGTTTCAAGAACTTCATATATATTAATCATATAAAATAACCATGCCTTTCAACAATTTTATGCCTGCTTCCTGGAAAAGTATTCTCATTAGTTACAATACAAACTGGAATCATAAAAATCCCCATGCCGTGCTTTGCACGGCACAAATAGTAATGAAAAATGCTGTTTTTGCATTTTTCTTGTGTGAAATTGTAATGATTGTTAGACA
>JAAWKM010000050.1 GCA_022797375.1 Lachnospiraceae bacterium | reverse complement strand
GATGTAAATGTTACACCTTCTGTCAGATAACCGCTTCTGCCAAACCCTACTGCCATTGCAGCACTTTCCATTACTGAAAGCCCGATTGTAAGGTATCTTGTATATTCTGCAAGCTTTTTTCTTCCCTCTTCACCGTCTTTATGCAGCTCCTCAAGCCTTGGAATTGCAATAGTAAGAAGCTGTATAATAATAGATGCTGTAATATATGGTGTAATATTCAATGCAAATATAGACATTGATGAGAAAGAACCACCTGTAAGCTGGTTGAAGAAGTCAAGTGAATTCTGGCTGTCAAACCAGTTTGAAATATACGATGCGTCAACGCCCGGAACCGGGAGCTGGCATCCTATACGCACAATAACCAAAGCAACTAAGGTATAAAAAATCTTATTCCTGAGCTCTTTGATTTTAAACGCATTCTGGACTGTCTGGAACATCCTTAAATCACCTCAGCTTTTCCACCAAGAGCCTCAATCTTCTGGATAGCACTCTTACTGAATGCATTAACCTGAACTGTAAGCTTCTTAGTTAATTCTCCATTTCCGAGCACCTTAACTCCATCTCTTGGATTACTAATTATGCCTTTTTCGCGTAATGCTTCAATAGTAACTACATCTCCATCATTAAATTTCTCTAACATGTCAACATTTATCGCAACTATATCCTTAGAATTGCGGTTTGTAAAACCTCTCTTTGGAATACGTCTGTAAAGTGGCATCTGGCCACCTTCAAAACCTGGACGTGGAGCACCTGAACGTGCCTTCTGTCCTTTGTGTCCCTTACCTGCTGTCTTTCCATTGCCTGAACCATGTCCACGGCCTCTTCTGAAATTATTGCTCTGCTTAGAACCTTTTGCTGGTTTTAAATTTGATAAATTCATTTTTAACCTCCTGTAATACGGACTGGCGCATATGCCAGCCGTTTATCACTATACGGGCACAGGATTATGCCCTCGCCTTAAAAGGCAGAAAACCTGCCTTAATTATATTTTATATTTCTTCAACCTTTAAAAGATGCCTTACATGCCATACCATACCTCTTACAGCATCATTATCAGGCAGCTCAACTGTCTTGTTAAGCTTCCTTAAACCTAATGCTTCAACAGTTGCACGGTGTTTTGGAATAGCACCAATTGTAGATTTAACTAATGTAATCTTTAACTTCCCTGCCATGTTAATCCCCCATTCCGCCGCCAGCCGGCGGCAAATAGTAATGAAAAATGCTGTCTTATAATCATTTTTCAATCTAGTTTCCAATCATTTAAGCGGAATAATTAGCTTAAAAGCTCCTCAAGTGATATCCCTCTTGCCCTTGCTACATCTTCTGGCCTCTTAAGGTTGTCAAGACCATTAATTGCAGCAAGTACAACATTCTGCTTGTTATTAGAACCAAGAGATTTTGTACGGATGTTCTTGTAACCTGCAAGCTCAAGTACGGCACGTGCTGGACCACCAGCAATAATTCCTGTACCTTCTGGAGCTTTCTTAATCAGGACAGAAGCACTGCCAAATTTACCAATAAAGTCATGTGGCACACTGCCATTCGGGTCGATAGGAACTTCTACAAGTTTCTTTGTTGCGTCTTCTTTGCCTTTGCGGATAGCTTCTGGTATTTCAGCCGCTTTGCCAAGACCAACACCAACATGGCCGTTCTTATCGCCAACTACTACTAATGCAGTAAATCTCATATTACGTCCACCTTTAACTACTTTGGTTACACGCTTAATCGTTACTACATTATCTTCCAGCTCTAACTGGCTGGCATCAATAATTGTACGTTTCATGAGTTTTCCTCCTAAATCTATTAGAATTCTAAGCCAGCTTCTCTTGCTGCTTCAGCTAAAGCCTTTACCTTGCCATGATATATATAACCGCCCCTGTCAAATACAACAGTTTTAATACCCTTGTCAATTGCCCTTTTAGCAATTACACTGCCAAGTTTCGCAGCAGCATCAATATTATTTGTTTTCTCTAATCCCTCTTTAACCTCACCCTGGAGAGTTGAAGCGGAAACTAAAGTATTGCCTGCAACGTCGTCTATAACCTGTACATACATATGGTTATTGCTTCTGAATACTGCCATACGTGGTCTCTCTGGTGTACCTGAAATGCGCTTGCGGACTTTAAGATGTTTCTTTGCACGGACTTCACTTCTTGACTGCTTTTTAATCATCGCATTTTCACTCCTTTACTTATTTTTTACCTGTCTTACCAACTTTACGCCTGATAACCTCATCAGCGTATTTAATACCTTTGCCCTTATAAGGCTCTGGAGCTCTCTTTTCCCTGATTTCGGCAGCGTACTGTCCGACTTTTTCTTTATCTATGCCTTTAACAATAATCTTGTTCTGTCCTTCAACAATTACTTCAAGACCTTCTGGGTCTTCCATCTCTACAGGATGTGAATATCCAAGGGAGAGAATTAACTTCTTGCCCTGCTTCTGTGCCCTGTAACCAACACCATTTACTTCAAGTTCTTTTGTATAACCCTCTGTTACTCCTGTAACCATGTTAAATACAAGGGTTCTTGTAAGGCCGTGCAGTGATTTCATTTTCTTAAGGTCATTTGGCCTTGAAACAAGGATTTCTTCCCCTTCTTTCTTAATTTCCATCTCTGCTGGTAATACTCTCTCAAGAGTACCCTTTGGCCCTTTTACAGTCACTTTATTATTTTCTGCAATATCGACAGTTACACCTGCCGGTATAGCGATAGGCATTCTTCCGATACGTGACATGCCGTACACCTCCATATTCTTAGGTTTATATTTAAAGCGGTTTACTGCTTCTACCAGATAAATGCAAGAACTTCACCGCCAACATTTGCTTTCCTTGCTTCCTTGTCAGTCATAACACCTTTATTTGTAGAAATAATGGCAATGCCAAGCCCGCCAAGGACTTTAGGAAGCTCTTCCTTGCCGGCATATATACGCAGGCCTGGTTTTGAAATTCTCTTTAAACCAGAGATAATCTTATCATTCTTGTCTGCGCCATACTTTAATGTAATATGAATCATTTTGATGCCGTCAACATCAACCATATCAAACTTTTTAATGTAACCTTCCTTTAAGAGAATTTCTGCGATAGAAATTTTCATCTTTGAAGCAGGTACATCTACTGTATCATGCTTTGCAGTATTTGCATTACGGATTCTTGTAAGCATATCTGCAATAGGATCGCTCGTCATCATTTTAGTTTTACCTCCTTACCAGCTTGCTTTCTTCACGCCTGGAATCTGTCCTTTATAAGCTAACTCACGAAAGCAGATTCTGCAAATTCCGTATTTCCTCAAATAAGCATGTGGCCTGCCACAAATCCTGCAGCGGCTGTATTCCCTTGTAGAGAATTTAGCCTTGCGCTGCTGCTTAACCTTCATAGAAGTCTTAGCCATGAAATTTCCCTCCTTATTTTTTGAACGGCATACCGAACTGTGCCAATAATTCACGAGCTTCTTCATCAGTTGCAGCTGTAGTAACAATTATAATATCCATACCCCTGACTTTATCTACTTTGTCATACTCTATTTCTGGGAAAATAAGCTGCTCTTTAATACCAAGTGCATAATTGCCCCTGCCGTCAAACGCATTAGGATTTACACCCCTGAAGTCACGTACACGTGGCAGTGCGAGGTTTACAAGACGGTCAAGGAATTCGTACATCCTTTCACCTCTTAAAGTAACCTTACAGCCTATTGGCATACCTTCCCTGATTTTGAAGTTTGCTATTGAATTCTTAGCCTTTGTTGTAACAGGCTTCTGTCCTGCAATAATTGCAAGGTCATTCATGGCGGCATCAAGCACTTTTGAATTTTCTTTTGCTTCACCAATGCCCATATTTATAACTATCTTTTCAATCTTTGGCACTTGCATAACGTTTTTATAACCAAATTTTTTGGTCATGCCATCAATGATTTCTTTCTGATAAGTTTCTTTTAAACGAGTCAACGCTAACAGCCTCCTTTCTGAGATTAATCAATTACTTCACCAGTTGCTTTTGCATAACGGACCTTCTTGCCATCCTGGAATTTAAAGCCTACACGTGAAGCTTTGCCTTTGCTGACGTACATAACATTTGACATATCCATAGGAGCAGACTGCTTTACAAGGCCACCCTGCGGATTTGCCTGGCTTGGCTTTGTATGTTTTGTAACCTGGTTAATACCTTCAATGATTACTTTGCCATTTTTAACGGCTGTTACTTTGCCCTCTCTGCCTTTATCTTTACCAACGATAACCTTAACTGTATCGCCCTTTTTAATTTTACTAGTTGCCACAATGACACCTCCTTATAATACTTCTGGTGCTAATGAAACGATTTTCATAAACTGTTTTTCCCTTAACTCCCTTGCTACAGGCCCAAAAATACGTGTTCCCCTTGGTGTCTTGTCATCACGTATAATTACCGCTGCATTTTCATCAAATCTGATATAAGAACCATCAGGGCGGCGTACACTCTTTACTGTACGGACTACCACTGCTTTAACTACATCACCTTTTTTTACAACACCGCCTGGTGTTGCATCTTTGACAGAAGCAACAATAATATCGCCAACACCGGCGTATCTCCTTGTTGAACCGCCCATAACCCTGATACAAAGAAGTTCTTTAGCACCTGTATTATCAGCTACTTTAAGTCTTGATTCCTGCTGTACCATGTTTAACCTCCATATTCTGCAAAATTATTTTGCCCTTTCAACTACTTCTACAAGCCTCCATCTCTTATCCTTAGATAATGGCCTTGTTTCCATGACTCTTACCCTGTCACCAATTTTGCAAGTATTTTCTTCATCATGGGCTTTTAATTTATAAGTTCTTTTAACGATTTTATTATAAAGTGGATGCTTTACGTTATCAACGATTGCAACAACTATTGTCTTGTCCATCTTATCACTGACTACTTTACCTACACGCGTTTTCCTAAGATTTCTCTCCACTTGCGCGTCCTCCTTTCAACACTGCCATTCTATAAAAGGCATTACTGCTGCTGTGCTGTGAGCACTGTCTTAATTCTTGCAATATTTTTCTTTACTTCTTTAATCCTGCTTGTATTCTCTAACTGGTTAGTTGCGTTCTGGAACCTGAGATTAAAGAGCTCTTTCTTGGCAGCTACTAAATCAGCATTTAATTCTTCTACAGATTTATTCCTTAAATCTTCTACATACTGCTTACTCTTCACAGCCCGCACCTCCTTCTAAATCCGCCTTTGATACAACCTTGCACTTTATAGGCAATTTATGTGTTGCAAGACGTAAAGCTTCTCTTGCTATTTCTTCTGATACACCAGAAATTTCAAACATTACACGGCCTGGCTTAACAACAGCCACCCAGTATTCAAGTGCACCTTTACCTTTACCCATTCGGGTTTCAGCAGGTGTCTTTGTTACTGGCTTATCTGGGAATATTTTAATCCAGACTTTACCACCACGCTTGATATAACGTGTCATGGCAACACGGGCAGCCTCAATCTGGTTTGATTTAATCCATGCAGGCTCTAATGCCACAATACCATACTCACCATTTGTAATTTTATTTCCCCTGAGCGCTTTTCCTGTCATGCGGCCTCTGAACTGCTTGCGGTGTTTAACTCTTTTAGGCATTAACATTATTTATCGCTCCCTTCCTTATTGGCATTGTTTTTTGTTGGAAGTACCTCACCGTTGTAAATCCACACTTTTACGCCGACTTTACCATATGTTGTGTCAGCTTCTGCAAAACCATAGTCAATATCAGCACGGAGTGTCTGGAGAGGAATAGTCCCTTCACTGTAGAACTCTGTACGTGCCATATCAGCACCGCCAAGGCGTCCTGAACAGCTTGCCTTAATACCCTTTGCACCTGTTTTTAATGTCCTGCCCATTGCAGACTTCATTGCACGCCTGAATGAAATACGGTTCTCTAACTGCTGTGCAATATTTTCAGCAACAAGCTGTGCATGTTTATCTGGATTCTTGATATCCATAATCTTAATGTCAAGAACTACTTTTCTTCCAATTACTTTAATAATTTCTTTCTTTAATTTCTCTATTTCAGCACCGCCTTTTCCAATTACAAAGCCAGGCTTTGCTGTATGGATTATAACGCGCACCTTATCTGCTGGTCTTTCTATTTCTATTTTTGAAATGCCTGCGCTGTATAATTTCTTCTTTACAAATTCTCTTATTTTATAATCTTCTACAAGAAAATCTGCAAAGTCTTCTTCTGCATACCAGTTGGAATCCCAGCCGCTTATAACGCCGACCCTTAAACCATGAGGATTAACTTTCTGTCCCATTTTAATCTCCTTTCATAAACCCATAGAATAATTAACGTTCGTTAAGAATTATTGTTATGTGGCTCATTCTCTTCTCGATACGATATGCCCTGCCCTGGGCTCTTGGTTTTATTCTCTTCATTGTCGGTCCTTTATTTGCAAAACATTCTTCTATATATAAATCACTTGGATTCATACCATTATTGTTCTCAGCATTTGCAATTGCAGACTGTAATAATTTTAATATGATGCGTGAAGCATTTCTTGGGCTATATGTCAATATACCAATTGCTGTTTCTACATCTTTGCCTCTTATGGCATCCAGTACAAAACACGCCTTCTGTACCGAAACCCTTGCATAAGATAATTTTGCAGAAGGTCTGGTGTCTCTCTGGTTCTGGTTTCTTTCTCTCTTTATCTGGGATCTATGTCCTTTTGCCATTGATGAAGCCTCCTTTCAAGTTCTCAAATACAACAGCTATGGTGGCAGCCGCCACTCACAGCCTTGTTTATATCAATAAATATAAATAGTGTTTAACCTTATTAGTTTTAAAAAATCTTAACGTTTCTTTTCATCTTTGCCATGGCCCCTGTAAGTCCTTGTAGCGACAAACTCACCAAGCTTGTGTCCAACCATATCCTCTGTCACATATACAGGCACATGTTTCCTGCCATCATGCACTGCAAATGTAAGTCCGACAAATGATGGGAAAATAGTAGAACGGCGTGACCATGTTTTGATAACCTGCTTATCGCCTGACGCAACCTGTGCGTCAACCTTTTTAAGAAGGCTGGCATCAGCAAAAGGCCCTTTCTTTAATGAACGTGACATTATATCCTCCATTCTGCTGGTATATTTATATCACCAGCTTAATAAAACTCCAATAACAAAGCTTAGTTTTGTTTTATTAACATGTATAAATTTACTTAGCTAAAGCCAGAAGCTTTAGCACTAGCATGTATAAGTTTATTGTAAATTTATTTAGCTAAAGCTTTGCCATCCCTTCTTCTTACTATCATTTTATTTGACTGTTTATTCTTCTTACGTGTCTTTAAGCCAAGAGCAGGCTTGCCCCAAGGAGTACATGGGTTTGGACGTCCTACACTTGTCTTACCTTCACCACCACCATGTGGATGGTCGTTAGGGTTCATAACAGAACCACGTACTGTAGGCCTGATGCCCATATGGCGCTTACGTCCTGCCTTACCAATATTTACAAGTGCATGTTCACCATTACCAATTACACCAATTGTAGCACGGCACTGTATAGGAACCATTCTCATTTCGCCTGAAGGAAGCCTTAATGTTGCATACTTTCCTTCTTTAGCCATAAGCTGTGCGCCATTGCCAGCAGCACGTACAAGCTGCCCGCCCTTGCCAGGCTGGAGTTCAATGTTGTGTACCTGTGTACCAACAGGAATATTTTCAAGAGGAAGGCAGTTGCCAACTTCAATTTCAGCAGCAGGACCATTCATAATCTTCTGTCCTACCTTAATTCCTTCTGGTGCAAGGATATATGCTTTCTGTCCATCAACGTAAGCAACTAATGCAATATTTGCTGTCCTGTTAGGGTCATATTCAATAGTTTTTACTGTTGCAGGAATATTGTCTTTATTTCTCTTAAAATCAATTATTCTATATTTTCTTCTTGAACCGCCACCATGATGCCTTACAGTAATCTTGCCCTGGTTGTTACGGCCGGAATTCTTCTTTAATGACACTGTAAGTGACTTTTCTGGCTTATCTGCTGTAATGCCAGACCTGTCAACTACTGTCATGTGTCTTCTGGAAGGTGTATATGGGTTAAATGTTTTAATTCCCATGACATTTTCTCCTTTCAATATCTAGTGTGCGATAGGTTTTCCACACACTTCTTTATTTTAAAGCCCTTCAAAAATTTCAATTTCCTTGCTGTCTTCTGTCAGCTTTACAATAGCTTTCTTAGTCTTGGCAGTCTTACCTGCTGTGCGCCCACGGCGGCGTGTCTTGCCTTCAAGGTTCATTGTATTTACTTTGTCAACCTTTGTGCCTTCAAAGAGCTTCTCAACAGCTTCTTTTATCTGGTTCTTTGTTGCATCAGTGTGTACAAGGAAAGTGTACTTCTTCTCTTCCATAGCAGCCATTGATTTTTCAGTAATAACCGGCTTAAGGATTATATCATAATATTTTAAATCTGCCATTATGCGTACACCTCCTCTATCTTAGATACAGCACTCTTTGTAATTATAACTGTTTCATATTTTAAAATGTCATATACATTAATTGTATTAGTAGTAATAGCCTTTACACCTTCAATATTTCTTGCTGAAAGCGCTACATTGGCATTGTCTTCACCATCAAGGATTACAAGTGCCTTTTTTACCTTTAATGCATCAAGCACACTTACCATTTTCTTTGTCTTAATCTCATCAAATTTAAGCGAGTCCATAACAAGGAACTTTTCTTCATTTACCCTGCTTGTAAGTGCAGATTTCATTGCATTTGCTTTTTCCTTTTTATTCATCTTAAATGAATAGCTTCTTGGTACTGGTGCAAATACAACTCCGCCGCCTTTCCACTGTGGAGCCCTGATAGAACCCTGCCTTGCATGGCCAGTTCCCTTCTGCTTCCAAGGTTTCTTACCACCGCCACGTACTTCTGAACGTGTCTTAGCCTTCTGTGTACCCTGGCGCCTATTTGCAAGCTGAAGTGTTACAGCCATATGAATTAAATGTTCATTTACATCAACAGCGAATACTTTGTCATTTAAGTCCATCTTGCTGACTTCGCTGCCTTCCATATTATAAACAGATACATTAGCCATCTGTATATTCCTCCTTTCCAAAAGAATTATTTATGAGCCTTGACGCTTTCTTTAATTATTACACAAGCCTTCTTTGGTCCAGGTACAGCACCCTTAACTAATATTAAGTTCTTGTCTGCATCTACCCTTACAACTTCAAGGTTCTGTACTGTAACTTTTACATTACCCATCTGTCCTGGCATCTTCTTTCCCTTAAATACACGTCCTGGGTCAGAACAAGCACCGTTTGAACCTGCATGCCTGTGGAACTTTGAACCATGTCCCATAGGTCCTCTGTGAAGGCCATGTCTTTTGATAGCACCCTGGAAACCTTTACCTTTGGAAGTACCAGTTGCATCAATTTTATCGCCTGCTTCAAATATACCAGCAGTAATTTCCTGTCCTGGTTTATACTCTTCAGCATCCTCAAATTTAAATTCTTTCAGATATCTTTTTCCAGAAACGCCTGCTTTTGCAAAGTGTCCCTGTAACGGCTTGTTTACACCGTGAATTCTTTTAACTTCCTTTTTACCTGTTGCATCTTTTGTTATAACTTTGTCTTTCTTGTCAACAAAGCCTACCTGTACTGCGCTGTAACCATCATTGTCAACAGTTTTAACCTGTGTAACATAACATGGTCCTGCCTGGAGTACAGTAACAGGGGTTAAAACCCCGTTATCATTGAAAATCTGTGTCATACCGATTTTCGTAGCTAAAATAGCTTTCTTCATTAATAATGCACCTCCTGTTAATCTACAGCGGATTTCAAATCCTGCCTGACGCATGGTGTTGAAATCATCCTAGATGGTCTATAACGTGCATGTCTGTACTGGAACATCACCGTGCTGCTTAATGCAGCTCTATATAAACCCTAAGAGTTTCTACCTGGTTAAAAAAGATATTACTTTTCTTTCATTTTAAGGACTACTGCTACACCAGATGGCATTTCCATCTTTGTAAGAGCCTCTATGGTCTTCTGTGTAGGGGCGATGACATCAATCAGCCTTTTATGTGTCCTCTGCTCAAACTGCTCTCTTGAATCTTTGTACTTATGGACAGCACGGAGAATTGTAACTACTTCCTTCTTTGTTGGAAGTGGTACAGGCCCGCTAACCTTTGCACCTGTCTTCTTAACTGTCTCAATAATCTTTGCAGCAGCATGATCAACCTGGTTGTGGTCATACGCCTTGAGTGTAATCCTCATTACATTTGTTGCCATAAAAAAAGCCGCCTCCTTTTCGCACTTTTACAGGCTGTTATTCTGGCATCCTGCCAGGCCTGCTATATCCAGCGCAACAAGTGGTGACTGTACACTTATCCGGGTGTGTCCATACAGGTCTGCCCTGGCATGGAACATCCTTTCCAAATAACTTGTTGTACAGTGACTTGCCGCCAGTTTCCTAACATGACATTCGCTCCACCGAAAACCTGCTACATGTTTCCACATAGCAGCAACCTCAAGCTTCAACGCTATCAATGTCACAGCATTAACTAATATACACTGTTTTATTGTATTTTGCAAGGGGGTTTTTTAATTTTTTTGGGAGTTTGTGTGGTTTATGGTAAGTATTAACAGCTACCCAGGTAAATAAACGCTGTTTTATGGTTATTTTGCAAGACGGCTATCCGCAACAGCAGGACACCAGCTTTACAGCTGCCATTAATATATCAAATTTATTACCAGAAAATATCTAAAAATTACCATTATTTAACCATAAATAATTTTTATTATAACCACATAGACAAGTGATACATACAACCGGTTTATGTCATACACTACAAGATAATATAAATTAATATTTTGCAGAATGGAGAATTAATTATGGTAAAAATAACACAAATAAAATTTCCCAAAAGGAAACTTGCATTTGCACTGTCAGCAGCAGTATTAATATCGTTTATGCCCATCTCATCAAACGCTGCTGAAAAAACCAATATGGAAGTTCCTTCTATTATAAATAACACAATAAATATTGCAGCAGCCACAGGCAGTGCCACAATCCCAGATAACAGCCAGCCAGGCACTTCTACTGGCGGCTCAATCAATACAGGCAGCACTGGCAGCAACACCCCGGGGACTGTTACTGATAGTACCGCCGCCCCAGATACAAACCCTTCAGATACAATTACTGGTGGTACATTAACACCAGATAACAACACACCAGAAGAAAGCACACCTCCGTCTACAGGCGGCAGCCAGATAGTGGCACCAGTTATAACACCATCCCCTGATAACAGCCAGCCAGATAGTACCACTCCTCCAGCAACAGATAACAACCAGACAGGCACTTCCACTGGTGGCGCTGTCACTCCAGATACAAACCCTTCAGATACAGCTACTGGTGGTGCGGCAGAACCAGATAACAGCCAGCCAGAGGATACCACAACTTCACTTCCTGCCATTGGCACTAAAATTACTGTAGGAAATTATATCTACAGGGTTACCAGCAGCAACACTGTAGCCTTGAAAGGATTTGCAAAAGGTGTTTCTTTATCTACAGTTATTGCCGTAAACCAGATAACTTATAAAAAAGTGGTGTACAAAGTTACTAAAATTGGTTCTTCTGCCTTTAAAGGGCAGACTGGAATTAAAAAGGTAATTATACGTAAAAATATTACTGATATTGCTTCAAACTCATTTTATAATTGCAAAAACATTACTAAAGTTACAATCAGGACAGGTGTAACTATTATACGCAAACAGGCGTTTATGGGATGTGCAAAGTTAAAAACTATAAATATTACATCCCCTGTTCTTGCCCAAGTAAAAAAGAATGCATTTAAAAATATTAAAACTGGTGCAGTTATCAATGTAGTAAATAAAAAAGCCCGCCTTGCTGTAAAAGCAGCTATCCCCTCAAATGTTACAGTTAACCAGATGTAATGATGTTACCAGATAAACGTCCGTTTCCGGATTGCCTCTTCCACATACAAAAAGCGCCAGGGAATATGGCGCTTTTTGTATACGTTATATTACTTTTTACTGATGCTCTGATTCAGAACTGCTTTCTTCTCCTAATTCAGCAACAGCAAGTGCATATTTTTCTAAAATAACTTTCTGGATTATATCCCGTGTCTCTGAATTAATGGGATGCGCTATATCTCTAAATTCGCCATCTCCAGCACGTCTGCTCGGCATCGCAATAAATAAGCCTTTATCTCCGTCAATGACCTTGATATCATGAACGACAAATTCATCATCCAGGGTCATTGAAACTACAGCCTTCATTTTACCTTCCTTTGTGATTTTCCTCACTCTTACGTCTGTTATTTGCACATTAATACCCCCTTTGGCCACTTATGGGACGTATCCTGACCATTTTATAACGCATATCTCTCATTTTTCTCTACTACTATCTTAATCTTCCCATCTTCTCCTACATAGTTAGTATTAGCCCGGATTGTATCCCTGCTTTCTACGATACAATTCTCAATATGTGTGTTATCTCCAATGTATACATCATTTAAAATGATGGAATTCTTTATTGAACAGTTGTTTCCAACATATACTTTCTTAAACAGGATTGAACCATCTACATTACCATTGATAATGCAGCCGCTTGATACAAGGCTGTTCTTGACAAATGAGCCACTGTTATATTTCGCAGGAGGCAAATCTTCAACTTTTGAGTAAACATCTGGATACTCTTTAAAGAAATAATTACGTACATCTGCTTTAAGGAAATCCATATTTGTCTTAAAATATGAATCAACAGATGAAATATTGCTCCAGTAAGTATCTAATGGATATGCATATACCCTTTTAACGCCCTTATATCTTATGATAATATCTTTAACTAAATCGTATCTCTCTTCCTCAATAGCTTTCTCAATAAGCTCTATAAGCTGCCTGCGGCGTACTACATATATACCAGTTGAAACCTGTGAACCATCTGCACTTATTGGCTTCTCTTCAAAATCAATTATCCTGCCATCTGCATCAGTCCTGACAACGCCAAACCTGCTTGGGTCATCCCTTCCTGAAACATCTGCTGTTACTACTGTAAAGTCAGCTTTCTTTGCTATATGATATTCAAGCACCTTAGAATAGTCCAGCTTGTAAATTCCATCACCAGAAGCTATCACTACATAAGGTTCATGGCTGTTCTTCAAAAAGTCAAGGTTCTGGGCTATGGCATCAGCCGTCCCCCTGTACCAGTAACTGTTCTTTGGTGTAGTAGTAGGGGTGAAAACATAAAGTCCTCCCTGCTTTCTTCCGAAATCCCACCATTTCGATGAATTTAAGTGCTCATTTAATGACTTAGCGTTATACTGTGTAAATACTGCTACTTTCTGTATATGTGAATTACTCATGCTGCTAAGGACAAAATCTATACTTCTGTATCCTCCTGCAATAGGCATAGCTGCTACTGCACGCTTATTTGAAAGCTCCTTCATCCTGCTGCTATTGCCACCGGCTAATACAATACCTACTGCTCTCATATTTTTTCACCTACCTTAATTAATGTTTCTCCGCTTGCAAGAACGCCGCCCGGATAATCACTTATGTCAGTCTCGCCTGAAATTGCTGTATTCTTCCCTATCTTTACATTGCTTGGGATAATGCTGTCTTCACCAATAGTAACAAGTCCAAATGAATATACATCAGGCTTAACCTTATTAGGTACATCTTCACCAGTACAAAGAATACAATTCGCACCTATCTGTACTTTCTCAGCAATGATTGACCTGTCAACAACAGTATTTTCACCTATGGATGAGTAACTCATAATAATTGAATCCCTTACAACTGCCCCTGGTGCAATATATACACCTGAACCTATAACGGAATTGTGTACTTCACCATATATTTCAGATGCCTCACCAATAATTGCCTTATCAATGACAGCCTCTTCTGCTACAAACTGTGGCGATACAAGTTCATTCTTTGTGTAAATCTTCCAGAATTCTTCATAAAGATTAAACACAGGTATCAGGTCTATAAGTTCCATGTTAGCCTGCCAGTAAGAACCAAGTGTCCCTACATCTTTCCAGTATCCATTATACTCATAAGCAAATATCCTTCTTCCCTGCTCATGGCAGTATGGGATAATATGCTTGCCAAAGTCGCATGATGGCTGGTCTTTAAGCTTTATTAAAGCTTCCCTGAGTACAGGCCATGAGAATATATAAATACCCATCGAAGCAAGATTGCTGCGTGGATGCTCTGGTTTCTCTTCAAATTCCTGTATCTGCTTATGTTCATCTGTTATAACTACGCCAAAGCGGCTTGCTTCCTCAATTGGAACAGGAATTGTTGCCAGTGTCACATCAGCTTTGCTTGCCTTGTGGAAATCAAGCATAACCTCATAATCCATCTTATATATATGGTCCCCGCCAAGTATAAGTACATATTCTGGATTATAGAGCTCCATATAACGCATATTCTGGAAGATTGCATTAGCAGTACCTGTATACCATTCACTGCTTGTGCTCTTCTCATACGGCGGAAGAATGGATACACCACCAACATTCCTGTCCAAATCCCAAGGTATACCAATACCTATATGCGTATTCAGACGTAATGGCTGGTACTGTGTCAGTACTCCGACCGTATCAACTCCAGAATTAATACAATTACTAAGCGGGAAATCAATAATTCTGTACTTACCACCAAATGAAACTGCTGGCTTGGCAACATCTGCTGTAAGCACACCCAGCCTGGAACCTTGTCCGCCTGCAAGTAACATTGCTATCATTTCTTTCTTAATCACGCTTTCACCCCCGTTGTTTTAGATATGGAACTATACTTCTAACCTAGAGTTAAGTATATAAAACATCAACAAAATTTGCTGACGTCCATAACAAATTTATTTACTTTCTTACAGATACAGTATAACATATATGTTCCAAATTGTGAATAAATTTTACTAAATTTTTAAAATTTTTTTAACATTTTTATGCAACTCCACTAAAAATTGGCTATCCTGTACTATTTTATAACGTCAAAGCCACTAAAACTAAGTTTTTATAGTTACAAATCCTTTACATTACAGCATGTTCTCTACTATAATATAGTAAGAAAGATGTTATTGGCAATTTTGAATTGTATTTTCCATAACATTGGCTATAATTATAAGTATAAACGGCACTGCCTGTTTTATCTTTGTGCCAGCAGGACTGGCAGGAGACAGCAGGCATGAACCAAATAAAATAACCCAGATAGGATGGTGGCACTATGTACCAGATTAATTTAAACAATCCATGCAAGGTATACTTTACTGGCATAGGTGGTATAAGTATGAGCGGCTTTGCAGAACTTCTCCACAAAAACGGCTTTGATGTATATGGCTCTGAT
The DNA here is from genome assembly GCA_022797375.1 of Lachnospiraceae bacterium. Lineage (GTDB taxonomy): Bacteria > Bacillota > Clostridia > Lachnospirales > Lachnospiraceae > Butyribacter. Next base: position 9,113 of record JAAWKM010000050.1, on the reverse strand, counting down.
ATTAAAGAAAGCAAAATAACAAAACATCTTAGCTCATCAGGTATCCATATAGTATATGGACAAAGTGCTTCAAATATTACTAATGATATTGGCTTCCTGGTCTATACGGCAGCAGTCCATCCAGATAATCCTGAACTTAAAGCTGCTAAAGAACTTGGTATACCAGTAATGGAACGTGCGGAAATGGTTGGGCAGGTTATGAAAAATTATAATAACGCAATTGCAGTAGCAGGAACACATGGCAAAACCACTACCACATCAATGCTGTCACATATCTATCTTGCTGCACATAAAAATCCTACCATATCTGTAGGAGGAATTTTAGCTGTAATTAATGGAAATATCCGCATTGGTGGTAAGGAGGATTTTATTACAGAGGCATGTGAGTATACAAACAGCTTTTTAAAATTCCATCCGACAGCAGGAATTATATTAAATATAAGCGCTGACCATCTTGATTTCTTCAAAGACATTGATGATATACGGCTGTCATTCCGCAAGTTTGCAGAACTAATCCCTGCTGACGGGATACTTGTTATTAATAGTGCCACCAGCAATATTTCATACATTACAGACAATTTAAAATGTAAAGTTCAAGTTTTTGGGACAGACAGCCCGGATGGCTACTCTGCTTCTGGCATATCATATGATGAAAATGGAGCCGGAAGTTTTGAAATTGTTAAATCTGGCATAAACACTGGCAGACATATTAAGCTTAATGTTACTGGCAGGCACAATATTGACAACGCCCTGGCTGCCATTGCTATTGCTGATTACTACAATATACCAGAAGAAGCCATATCTGAGGGGCTTCTGGCATTTACTGGCACTGAAAGGCGCTTTGAAGTTAAAGGCTCGTTTAACGGAGTAACAATTGTTGATGACTATGCACACCACCCTGAAGAAATACAGGCAACACTGGATGCTGCTGCAAGATACCCGCATAAACATCTATGGTGCGTTTTCCAGCCCCATACATACTCAAGAACCCGCAGCCTGCTGCCAGATTTTGCCCGTACCCTTTCACTTGCTGAAAATGTCGTCCTTGCCGATATATACGCTGCAAGGGAAACTGACCCAGGAGACATTTCATCACAGACACTGCAGCATGAAATAGAGAAATATGGTAAAAAAGCATACTATTTCCATTCATTTGAAGAAATAGAGAATTTCTTATGTGAACACTGTACTAACGGCGACCTGTTGATAACTATGGGAGCGGGAGACGTTGTAAATATTGGGGAAGACCTGCTTAAAAGATAGTTATCCACATTATCCACAATCCATTTGTTGATAATTATCCACAATGGCATTTATATGTTTCCTGATAATGCGGGGCAGGTTATTGCATACCTCCCTGCCAGCCCTGCCATGTGCATTGTCCATAAAACATTATATAAATTCCGGACGGGCACTATAACAAGCAAGGTTAAACACTTAAGGAGGCAATTAACATTAATATGGACACTATATTACGATGCTCGGGCTATCTGCCTGCAACAACATATATACACAATACATTTATTGAAAATTATATGCTTACTGCCAATGGAAGCTATGTAAAGGTATATATATACCTTTCAAAATGTATCCAGACAGGTGAAAATAATTTGTCCATTTCCTCACTGGCCGATAAAATGGACAATACAGAAAAAGATATTTTAAGGGCACTCCACTACTGGGAGAAAAATAACCTTATTCATTTAATAAAAAACGGAAACAATGATGAAATAACAGGAATTGAAATACTAAACCCTGACCATATGGACAACAGCCCAAATACCAGGACAGCAAACAGACATTCCAGAAAAACCGGGAAACATGAGACACCAGAGGCTTATACAAAACCAGATGCCACAACAGACAGCCCCGCGGAAAAAAGCAGTACAGCAGAGCCTGGCACTGCTGCGCCAGGGAAAACAGATACAAACAGTACATTGGCACAAGATAAAACTAATACTTCTACCACCAGGGAAAACCCAAACAGCAATACCGCTGGCGGCGTCCCTGCTGTAGATAATCCTGCACCAGAGAAACAGGAAAGACATATTGATATAAAAATCACTGCTGCCCAGACAAAAAGGCTTGCAAGTGATGAAGAATTTATATGGACAAGCCGCGTAATAGAGAGTTATGTAAACAGGCCGCTTAATCCTGGTGAAATACAGCTGGTTTCCTATCTGTATGACAACCTTGGCTTTTCACCAGATTTACTGTTATATCTGTATGAATACTGTATTTCACTTGGCAAGACGAATGTAAATTACATACAGGCTGTTGCCCTTTCCTGGGATGAACAGAACATAAAAAGCCCTGAAGATGCCAAAAATGCATCTTCAAATTATAAATCTACGTACACAGCTATATCTAAGGCATTTGCCCTTGGACGCCCGCTTGCAATTGTTGAAAAGCAATATGCCAGCCGGTGGCTTGATGAATGGCATATGGACCTTGCTGTTGTACTTGATGCATGCAGCCGTACTATGCTAAAATTACAAAAGGCAGATTTTAAATACACAGAAGGAATTCTTGACAACTGGCACAAAAATAATATACATACATTACAGGATGTCGGAAAAGCTGATGAAATCTACGCCCAGAAAAAAACCGGGACACAAAGCAAAAAACAACATGACAGCACACAAGGAAACCGCCAGGACAAAAACCAGTTTAATAAATTCCAGCAGCGGGAAACTTCACAGGCAGAAGTTGACGAACTTGAGAAGAAACTTTTAGCCCATTAACTTAATACTTTCCAGGAGGCTACATATGGGAATTTCCAATGCACAATACATGGATATTATGTACCAGTACGACCAGATACGTCTTAAAAACCATCATTTATCAGAAAAAAGATATACAGAAGTTTGTGACAAAATTCCTGAAATACAGCAAATCCAGGAAGAACTTGTGAAACTTTCAGCAGATTATGCACGTTTACAGCTTCTTGATACAGATGGCAGCACACAGCCGCCTTCAGATTATTTTACCAGGAAAAAAGAACTCCAGGAAAAAAAATCACAACTTTTAACCGGAAATGGTTATCCAGCAGATTACCTGGCCCCCATATATAACTGTAAATCCTGCAAGGACACAGGATATATAGGAAACACACCTTGTAACTGCCTTAAGCAGCGCAAAATAGCCCTGCTTTATGAAAATTCCAATCTTATGGAAGTCCTTGAATCTGAAAACTTTAACACATTTTCAGAAACTTACTATGATGATAACGAAATTAATGCAAACCTTTCACTTACACCAAGGCAGAATATTATTAAAATAAAAGAAATATGCCTCGATTATACCAGACATTTTGATGAAACTTACAACAATATTATTTTTTATGGTCCCACAGGTGTAGGTAAAACTTTTATGACACACTGCATAGCCAAGGCACTGCTTGACACATCACATACTGTTATTTACCTGACAGCGCTCCAGTTATTTGATATATTAGAGAAAAACAAATTTGGCAAAGATAATATACCAGAATACAGCGGACAGGTTTCATATATACTAGAAAGCGAACTTCTTATTATAGATGACCTTGGCACAGAACTTGCTAACAGCTTTACCTCTTCACAGCTCTACTACCTTATAGAAGAAAGGCATTTAAACAGGAAATCCGTTATTATTTCAACAAACCTTTCTTTTAAAGAACTGCGTGACAGATACAGCGAACGTATTTTTTCACGCTTTACAGGATACTATAATTTCTATATGATAGCAGGGGATGATATACGTATTAAAATAGCAATTTCCTAATACAGTTTTACTATTGCAGCATTTTTATTGTTAATAATACATTATGGAGGACATTTTATATGAAACGACATGACAAACTTGCGGAAACAATACCATATGGCTCTCTTGGAATTCTTACACTTGAAAGCAGCCGCAGCATGGGTGAAAAAGTCAATGACTATATTGTTGGCTGGAGGGCTAAAAGAGCTAAACGCCATACTGCTGCATCCAGCTTTGCAGGGTATAATAAAGAGTCATTTATGATTGACTGCGCATGCCCACGCTTTGGTTCAGGCGAAGCTAAAGGAATTATACGTGAATCTGTAAGGGGGGATGACCTTTATATCCTTGTTGATGTATGTAATTACAGCCTTACATACACTGTATGCGGCCATACAAACCATATGTCACCTGATGACCACTACCAGGACCTTAAACGTATTATCGCCGCTGTAGGAGGCAAAGCAAGAAGAATTACTGTAATTATGCCATTTTTGTATGAAAGCCGCCAACACCGCAGAAGTGCGAGGGAATCACTAGACTGTGCACTTGCACTGCAGGAGCTTACCCAGATGGGCGTAGAAAGTATTATTACATTCGACGCACACGACCCAAGGGTACAGAATGCAATACCTCTGAAAAGCTTTGAAACAGTACAGCCAACATACCAGTTTATAAAAGCATTACTGAAAAATGTACCTGATTTAAAAGTTGATACAGAACACCTTATGGTTATAAGCCCGGATGAGGGTGCAATGAGCCGTGCAGTATACTATGCAAATGTACTTGGAATTGATATAGGGATGTTCTATAAACGCCGTGACTACAGTAAAATAGTTGACGGGCGCAACCCAATTATTGCCCATGAATTCCTTGGTTCAGACCTTAAAGGCAAAGACGTAATAATAATTGATGATATGATTTCATCTGGTGAGAGCATGATAGATGTTGCAACGGAACTAAAACACCGTAAAGCGGAACGCATATTTGTTGCTGCAACATTCGGGCTGTTTACAAATGGAATGGAAAAGTTTGATGAAGCATATGAGAAAGGCTTAATAGACAATGTACTTACTACAAACCTTGTGTACCAGCCTGAAGAAGTCCTTTCACGCAGCTATTATATTAATGTAGATATGAGTAAATATGTTGCCCTGCTTATTGACACTTTAAACCATGACCAGTCAATAAGTGAACTTTTAAATCCTGCGGAACGTATACATGATGTACTAAAGAAGTATGGCAAAATATAATTTATTCTTTATTTAGACAGAGTTTTTCAAATTAATAAATCGTTCATATTTAGGACAAAATCCGAACACAATTACAGTATATAATGTATCTATACTTACAGATAAGGTAATACTAATAAATACCAGTAACAATCTGGTATATTTGAAAAGCTTATTGACTAATGTTTGAAATAGATTCTTTTTCATTTTTTTCATTTGGCCCTGCAGTAGCTCCCTCTGCTGTAGGGCAACTCCTTTCTTTTTGGTTTCCACATTTATTTTAACAAGATAAATGCGGCAGCCAATTTTTTTGCTTAAAATACCAGGTATCCAGCCTGGACATTATTCATGGATAATGTATCCGGGACACAGAAACCATGCCCCAGACACACCTTAATTAAGAATTATTTATAGTTTTTCAACACCAAGTGTTACTTTCTCACCATTTATATTCCACTCTTTAGTAAATCCTTCTGCTGCCCCATATACAGTTTCATTAGCAAGGACTTCTGACTTAATTATATCTTCATTATTCTTTATGATTTCTGTAATTTTATCATTGTCCCTTATACTTATGCGTATATGGTCCATAACTTCAAAACCTGCATCCTTGCGCATTGTCTGTATTTTACTTATAACTTCACGTACAAACCCTTCCTCAATTAATTCTGGTGTAAGGTTTGTGTCAAGCACTACTGTAATCCCATGGTCTGTAGCAGAGATATAACCTTCTATCTGTGCTGCTTCAATTAAAAGGTCATCCTTAGCCAGTGCCTCTTCATTTCCATTAACAGTGATTACAAGCTGCCCTGTATTGTTTACCTCTTCCATAGCTTTCTGTCCGTCAATATTTGCAAGTATTTCTCTTACTGTATTGATATCCTTGCCAAACCTGCGCCCAAGTGTTTTAAGCTGTGGCTTAAAGCTATATGTTACCAGTGTGCTGACATCATCTTTAAGGATTGCTTCTTTAACATTAAGTTCATCCTTTATTATATCCAGATAAAACTCTGAAAGATTTGCACCAGCTTTTATAAACATCTTGCTTATTGGCTGGCGGTTCTTGATATTGGCGGTATTCCTGCATGAACGCCCTATAACAACCGCATCAAGCACTGTTTCCATATCCTCTTCAAGTTTCTTATCTATAACTTCTTCACAAACTGCTGGGAAGTCACAGAGATGTATGCTTTCAGGTGCACTTTTATCTGTACTGCACACAAGGTTGCGGTAAATCTCCTCTGTCATAAAAGGAACCATTGGCGCTGCTGCCTTGGAGATTGTCACAAGTGCTGTATAAAGTGTCATATATGCATTAATCTTATCCTGCTCCATTCCCTTTGCCCAGAAACGCTCACGGCAACGCCTTACATACCAGTTGCTCATTTCATCTGTAAATTTCTGCAAAGCCTTGGCTGTTTCTGGTATACGGTAAGCGTCCAGGTTCTCATCAGTTTCTTTTACTGTGCTGTTAAGGCGTGAAAGCAGCCATTTATCAATAACTGCAAGTTTATCATATTCAAGCTTGTATTTTGTAGCATCAAAACCATCTATATTAGCATAAAGCACAAAGAAAGCATATGTGTTCCAGAGAGTGCCCATAAATTTGCGCTGCCCCTCCTGCACTGCTTTCCCATGGAAACGGTTAGGAAGCCAAGGTGCGCTGTTTACATAAAAATACCAGCGGATTGCATCTGCACCATAAGTTTCAAGAGCCTCAAACGGGTCGATTGCATTTCCTTTTGACTTGCTCATCTTCTGCCCGTTCTCATCCTGTACATGCCCAAGTACAATAACGTTTTCATAAGGTGCTTTATTAAACAACAATGTTGACTCTGCCATAAGTGAATAGAACCATCCCCTTGTCTGGTCTACAGCCTCTGAAATAAACTGTGCCGGAAACTGCTGTTCAAATAAATCCTTATTTTCAAATGGGTAATGGTGTTGTGCAAATGGCATTGCCCCTGAATCAAACCAGCAGTCAATAACTTCTGGCACACGTTTCATAATACCACCACAGTCTGGGCACTTAAATACTACTTCATCAATATAAGGCCTGTGCAGTTCCCTTTTTGCATCATCAGGGCAGCCACTTCTCTCTGCAAGTTCAGCCCTGCTTCCAATAGCATCCTGCAAACCGCAGCTTTCACACTCCCAGATATTAAGCGGTGTACCCCAGTAGCGGTTACGTGAAATTCCCCAGTCCTGTATATTTTCAAGCCAGTTGCCAAAACGCCCTGTACCAATGGACTCAGGAATCCAGTTTACTGTATTATTATTACGTACAAGGTCATCCTTAACCGCTGTCATCTTTATAAACCATGATTCGCGTGCATAGTAAATCAGTGGTGTGTCACACCTCCAGCAGTGAGGGTAATCATGTTCAAACTTAGGCGCTGCAAAAAGCTGCCCACGTTTGTCAAGGTCTTTAAGCACTTCAGGGTCTGCTTTCTTGACAAAAAGCCCTGCAAACGGTGTTTCTTGTGTCATTTCTCCCTTTTCATCTACAAACTGTACAAATGGAAGGTTGTATTTGCGCCCTACATTAGCATCATCTTCACCAAAAGCTGGTGCAATATGGACAATTCCCGTACCATCTGTCATTGTAACATAAGAATCACATGTTACAAAAAATCCCTCTTTATGCTGTTTATCTGCTATTTCTTTTGCACATTCATACAAAGGTTCATACTTTTTATACTCAAGGTCTTTTCCTTTATAAGTTTCAAGTACTTCATATGCCTTTTTGCCCTCTTCATCCACAAGGCGTGAAAGCACAGTATCAAGCAGTTCCTGTGCCATATAATATGTGCAGCCGTCTGCAGCATTCACCTTGCAATAAGTTTCATCAGGGTTTACACAAAGCCCTACATTAGATGGAAGTGTCCACGGTGTAGTTGTCCATGCAAGGAAATATGCGTCCTCGTCTGCCACCTTAAAACGTACTATTGCAGAACGCTCTTTAACCAGCTTATATCCTTGTGCTACTTCCTGTGATGAAAGCGGTGTCCCACAGCGCGGGCAGTAAGGAACAATCTTAAACCCTTTATATAAAAGCTTTTTATTCCAGATTTCCTTTAAAGCCCACCACTCAGACTCAATAAAGTTATCATCATATGTTACATATGGATTATCCATATCTGCCCAGAAACCCACAGTTCCTGAAAAATCCTCCCACATGCCTTTATATTTCCATACAGATTCCCTGCACTTTTTAATAAAAGGCTCCATTCCATATTCTTCTATCTGTTCCTTGCCATTAAGTCCTAAAAGCTTTTCAACTTCAAGTTCCACAGGAAGCCCGTGTGTATCCCATCCTGCTTTACGTGGTACCATATAGCCTTTCATAGTCTTATAACGTGGTATCATATCCTTAATAACACGTGTAAGCACATGCCCTATATGTGGTTTCCCATTGGCAGTAGGCGGCCCGTCATAAAACGTATAGACAGGACATCCTTCCCTTGCTTTCATTGACTTTTCAAAAATCTTCTGGTTACGCCAGAATTTCCCAATATTCTTCTCACGTGCTACAAAGTTTAAATCAGTTGAAACTTTCTCATACATAAATATAACTTCCTTTCTAAATAATAATTAAAATAGAATAGGACGAAGTCTCCTGCAAAGTAAAAAAGCTTCCATCCTGCATAAACAGGATGAAAGCCGGAACATTCATAACCACCTATTCTGCTGTACGTGGACATAATAATGTCCAGATACATGACCTGTATAACGGCAGGAACCGGCGGAGTGTACTAACAACATTAATGCCATGCTTTCCACAAGCAACTCAGGAGTGATATCCTTTCTTTGTTCTAAAGCAAAACGCTTATGCACCTGGTTCACACTATCCCAGGCTCACTGTGGCTTCCCAGAAGAAAGGCCGCCTGTATAAAAATATACAGTTACGTCTCCATCACAGTCTTTAAATATTTATATAGACATATTCTATTATGGTTTATATACTTTGTCAAGTGGAAATCAGGCCAGTTACACATCCATTTCATAAAAATCCCCATGCCGTGCTTTGCACGGCATAAATAGTAATGAAAAATGCTGTTTTTGCATTTTTCTTGTGTGAAATTGTAATGATTGTTAGACAGCGTTTTTTGCTGTCTTAGAATCATTTTTCACACT
>JAAWKM010000049.1 GCA_022797375.1 Lachnospiraceae bacterium | reverse complement strand
TATTCACAGTCCAGTAAAAGATATATCATTCCGCAAGCTTGCTTGCAGGAATGTATATATCTTTTACTGGACTGTGAAAGCTGTCACTCCACAAAGCCTAAGACAACAGACACTGTTTTTGTGGCTGTTAGCTGCTGTTTTTGCAGCGGTCTGTGGAGTGGCTGTTACACACCAAGTTTAAGATTAGGGACGGCATTTAAATCCAGTCCGCTCCTCTTCCCTGCTATAAAATTATAATATCCCTGTACTGCAATCATTGCCGCATTATCTGTACAATAGACTGGTGACGGGCAGTAAAGCCTGATGCCATTTTTATTACATGCTTCTTCTAATGCTGCCCTTAAAGCAGAATTTGCAGCAACACCACCTGCAATTGCTATCCTGTTTCCTCCTGATTTTATAGCAGCTTCTGCTGCTTTGCCGGCCAGCACATCAATTACTGCCTGCTGGAAAGATGCCGCAACATCTGCAGTATTAACTTCTATATTCTTCATTTCACAGCTATTTAAATAATTCAATACTGCTGATTTAAGTCCTGAAAAACTAAAACCATACTCATATCCATCTACTTTAGCACGTGGAAACTCAATAGCATGCGGATTTCCAGACCGGGCAAGCCTGTCTACTGCAGGTCCGCCAGGATAACCAAGGCCCAGTGCCCTGGCAACTTTATCAAATGCTTCACCAGCAGCATCATCATGTGTGCATCCTATTACAACAAAATCATTATATCCATTTACCTGCACAAGATGTGTGTGCCCTCCTGATACAACAAGACATAAGAATGGTGGCTCTAATGTATTATGTTCAATATAATTTGCTGCAATATGCCCTTCTATATGATGTACCCCCACAAGCGGAATACCAGCAGCATAAGCCATTGCCTTTGCTGTACTTACTCCTGCCAGAAGTGCACCAACAAGCCCTGGCCCATATGTTACACATATAGCATCAATCTCTTCTAGTGTAATACCTGCACTGGTAATGGCTTCTTCTATTACATAATTTATCCTTTCAATATGTTTACGTGATGCAATCTCTGGCACAACGCCACCATAAAGCTTATGGATATCAATCTGTGAAGATATAATATTTGACAAAACCTCCCTGCCATTTTTTACAACAGCTGCCGCTGTTTCATCACAAGAGCTTTCAATTCCAAGCGTTAATATATCTTTTGGCATATCAATCCTCCATGCCGCTTCCTGCGGCGCAAATAATCCACAGAAAAAACGTTCTATGTTCTTAACTACTTTTCCTCTGGCTGTATGTCCCCAGATTCTGCCTTCTGCCAGCCTAATATTTTCCAGTTATTGTCTTCATCCTGCCTGCACATAAATTTCTCATATACATTTTCACGCTTTGCTTTCTGCTTAATCATAGCACTACATGTAATCGAAACGCAATCCCTGCCATCAACTTTGCCAGATGTAGCAGAACTTCCCTGCCCTACTGTATACATGGATATTTTTTTATCATTTTTCTGGTACTCATCCTTGTCTTCCTTAAACCTCTTTAACATGTTTTCCCATGAATTCTCCTCTTCTGCAAGAAACTCCTCGTCATAAAGCTTGCGTAGCTGTTCTAAAAGTTTCTCAAATTCACTATCACTTGTTTTCTCGTTATACATACATTTATTATAACGCCAGTATAATTTAAGGACTTCAACAGCAGTTTCGGGATACTTTGTCTCTAAATCCTTTTTAATTAATTTTTCTACTTCTGTCCCTGTCTCTGTCATTTCCTGTACATCATTATCTGGTCTGGATATATAGTAAAATACCCCTATAGCACCTGCTGCCAGACACGCCATAACAATAAATGCTGCCAGAAATTTTTTACCTGATTTGCCCATACACAATACCTCCTGTTTAATTTTCCAGTCTCCAGGTTACTACTAAGCATCATGCTTAATAGTAACCTGGCACGCTTCCAGAAACACATCTCGCACGAAAAACATACAAAACAACACTATAAAACTCATATTTTTGACAATAAACATGCCAGAAATCTATTCATTTTATGGAAGACCTGGCTGTTATGTCTTTAGTGCCATACGCCTGTTATTCTTCTTCTGGAAATCCAAGCGTCACACTTCTGCAGTCTTTTGCTGCATATGAATCTGGAAATATTTTTTTTACATTTTTTATATAATCCCCAGGCCTTAATAGTGAGGGGCTGTAATGGGTAAGCCAGAGCTCTTTAACTTCTGCCTCTTTTGCCACCTGTGCAGCCTCATAGAAAGTCATATGTTTATTTTCAACAGCTTTCTGGATTTTGCTCTCTTCCCCATACATACCTTCACATATTAATAAATCGGCATTTCTGGCATTTTCAATTAGGCTTTGTACTGGTCTTGTATCTGTACAGTATGTAACTTTTATTCCTTTCCTTGGAGGACCTATAACCATATCTGGTGTATAAACCCTTCCTCCATATTCCGCACTTTCACCCTTTTGCAGCCTGTTCCATAACTTTACAGGCACATTATTTTCTTTTGCAAGTTCTGGATAAAACCTGCCTCCTCTTGGGACATTTATTGTATATCCGTAACATGGGACATTGTGGTTTACCTTAAACGCCCTTAAATTATATCCATTAATAACTATATCCTGTTCTTTCTCATTAAGTTCAATAAATTCCAGCTTAAACGGAAGCCCTGGGGCTATAACAAGCAATGAATTTACAATTTTCTCAAGCCCTTTAGGCCCTATAAGCGTAACAGGCTCTGTACGGCAGGAATTTCCCATTGACAGCAAAAGCCCTGGCAGCCCGCTTATATGGTCACCGTGGTAATGTGTAAAACATATTGTATCAACAGGGTTTACGCTCCATCCTTTTTCCCTTATTGCTATCTGTGTACCCTCACCACAGTCAACCAGCAGGCTGCTCCCGCCAAGCCTTGCCATAAGTGCAGTAAGCCACCGTCCAGGCAGTGGCATCATGCCACTTGTCCCAAGCAAACATAAATCTAACATAAACCAGCCTCCATGTTGTGGTCTGCACAACCACCTGGATACTATAGTTCTGTTACATTAGTAACCTCAGGTGGTATTACAAACTTTTTAACCATTTCATCATAACACTTTTCACATATAACAAACGAATGCAGTGTTGTATCTTTCTGCGAAAAATACCCCCACTGCTTCCTTGCCTCAAACGCATCCTCTAATAGTATATCATTTTCCATATGAAGCTGTCTTCCACACACATTGCAGAATATTTTTTTATTCATGGCAGTTCCTCCTTGGTTTATACATAAATTAAGATGCTGTATGGACAATCCGCATCTTTTTTTAATAATATGATGCTACGGATTGCTACATTGCCCCGCAATTCCCGCAATCCTGCAAACACCTCCAATCCCGCATATTTGCAAGCAAATCTGCTTCTTGCCGGTGTTTGGCGGGTCAAGCTAGCCGATATCAATTTGCATGTAAACATGCATTGCTATCTACTTTTGACCCTAGCATCATAATATATTTTTTATGTATAATTGTATAGTGGAAATGCATGGCACATAGCATAAAAAAACTTCCATAAAAATTTCTATTATAGCATTTTCTCCATAATAACAGCATCTTCACATGGTTCTTTATAGTACCTGTTTCTCCTTCCAATTTCTATAAAACCCATTTTTTTATAGAAACTTATTGCAGGGGCATTGCTTTCCCTGGCTTCAAGCAGGATTCTTGTGACACATTTGTCTTTACAGCACACAATGCATTTTTCCAGAAGCCTCTCTGCAATATGGCAGCGCCTGTATTTTTCTTTTACAGCTATATGGCATAAATCCGCTGTTTCATATAATGCAATTATTGTACAATAAGCAATAATTGCCCCGTTGTCCTCTGCTGCCATACAAATGCTTTCTTCCTTCTGGCACATTTTTCTATATGCTGCCTCATCTGTGCATGTGCCAAACATACATTTTTCAAATTCTGATATTACAGAAGCATCTTCTGGAATCATCTCCCGGAATTTTACACCCATAACTAGTTTTTCTCCTGCATACGTTCTTCACGCTCACGTTCAGCCTGTGGTTTCCGCAGGTAAAACGGCCTGTGTTCTGCTGCACTCTCATATCTTCCTTCTTTATAGTAAATAATTCCAAGCATCGCAACAGAAGCTGCACTCTGCTTTGATATATGTGCAGGTGCAAATGAATAATCCATGTTTTTTTCTTCCACAATTATATCTTTATATACGTCAGCACCATCACCAAGAAAAAGCACCCTTTCACCTGTTGTCCTGAGTTCAGATAAAATATCCTTTATCCCTGTAGCTTTCTGTCCTATAACACTAACAAGCTTTCCATCTGTTATATGGTATGCTGCTGTATATACCTGGTTCCTCCTTGCATCCATAAGAGGGCATATTATCCCATTATAACATGCCGCCCTGTATGCAAGCCCATCAAGGGTTGGTACTGGCACTAATGGCTTGTCCAGTGCAAGGCCAAGCCCCTTTGCAGTCGCAGAACCAATCCTTAAGCCCGTAAATGAACCAGGACCTGATGCAACTGCTATTGCGTCAAAACTTTGAAGCGGAATCTCCGACATTTTGACAACCATATCAATCATTGGAAGCAGTGTCTGGGAATGTGTCTGCCTGTTATTTACAGTAAACTCTGCTATTATATTATTATCATCTGCCACCGCAGCCGAAGCAGTTATGCCTGAACTGTCTATTGCTAATACTTTCATTTTACATGCAGCCTCCATTATTTAAACCATATACCAGGCTTTTAATTTCCTGGGACATTTATATCTATAATCCTGTAATCAAAACCTTTGCCCAAATCTTTAGATATATTAACCCTTATACATCCAGGCGGCAGAATATCTTCTATAAGCCCTGCCCACTCAACAAGACATACACCTTGCCCAAAGAAATAGTCATCATACCCTGTTTCCTCCATTTCCTCTGGACTGCTGACCCTGTATACATCAAAATGGTATAAAGGAATACGTCCTGTTTCATAAACCTGCACAATATTAAAAGTAGGACTGCTGATAGTTTCATCTATCTCCAGCCCACTTCCGAAACCTTTTGTAAAAACAGTTTTGCCAGCGCCTAAATCCCCATAGAGCAGTACAATATCACCAGGACTACATACTTTCCCAAGCAGGCGTCCTGCCTCAAATGTATCTTTTTCACAAAAACTTTCAATAACCTGGTTCTCCATAGATATCTATTCCTCTTTCCCTTCCGTTTCCGAAGCGCTTTCGTCTTCTGGTTCTTCTTCTGGCTCATAATCCTTATACTTCTCCATCATATCCTTGACAAGTGCTGCCACTTCATTAAAACAGCTGCCACACTGGCTCTCTGGAAAAATAAAAGCCCTCACAGGTGACATATAAATGTACAGGGCATTTTTAACCACCTTCATTTTACGCACTTCGTACCATTTAACAAATGCCTGCTGTTCTCCCTGGGAAACCTCTATGCCCTCTTCTGAAATCCTGTAATGCAGGTCATCATTAATGCTTTCATTCTTCTTAACCTGCACTTTAGACTTAAAGTAAAGCATAACAGGCTGTACTATTGTAAATAATAACCCTGTTATAACCAGTGCTATTATTGTTGTACTGTCAAAATACTTATACCTGGCTGCACATAAAACCAGGCTGCCAATGCTTATTCCAAGTCCCACAAGCCCTGATGCTGATGAGTAGGTATGGTGCATTGTAAATGTAAAAAGCTCGCCTGCTGTAAGCCTGATATCAAATTCTGCTTCTCTCATAATAATCCCTCATGCCACCCCGGTGGCTCAAATATTAATGAAAAACACTATTCCAGCAGCAGATACACCTGCTTCTAAATAAATGCTATAAAATAAGTATAACATAATAACTGGAAACATGGACAGTAACATATAGTGCTTACCAGCACCAGAATACACACATTTTACAAAAAATCATGCAAAACAACGCCGTAAAACCCATATTTTTGGCATAAAGCCTGCCAAAAATCCCCGGATTGGACCGGCTGTGAATAGTAACTATAATATAACAAAATAAATAAAAAAACAATATACTATATTCCATATTTTGTGTTATTATATTAGACAGAGGATATTTCCCGCCTTGAAAGGTGGCATGGACGCTGGTAACGTTCCTTATCCTTATGGGATTTTTATAAATTACATTATGCGTGTATGGAAAGGAGCACAAAATAAAATGGGTGGATTAAATGATTTTACTAAAGAAGGGCTGGAAGCCCTTGTTGGACGTGAGATAGATTTTGAAAAACTTACAGAGCTTTGTGAACATATTACTGACGCTATCCGGGAAATACTTGATTCCTGTGGCTTGTACTTCCGTATATTTTCAAGAGTCAAGTCTGTGGAATCCATTGCATCAAAATTACAGCGTGGCAATTATGGTTCTCCTGATAATCCCAAGAAAATGCAGGACTTAATAGGCCTGCGTGTAGTATTGTACTATTATGACGATTTGAGTATATGCAGGGATATTATGGAAAGCACATTCCAGATGGTTGACACATGGTCAAGAAATACTTTTAATGCTGATGAATTCAGGGCAACCAAGATTAATGGCGTGTTCAGGTATCCTGCTGAATATTTTAAATTATATAAAAAGAAACTCTGGAACCTTCCTATTGATACAACATTTGAAATACAGTTCCGGACTGTATTCTTTGAAGGCTGGCATGAAATAGAACATGATATGCGGTATAAAAGCCTGTTGTCAGATGACCAGTTCTGGAAAGGCAGCGAGGAGCTGTCACGCATACTTAACTGTATACTGGCTAACCTTGAATTAAGTGACTGGTCACTTGTACAGCTTTTTGAACAGCTCTCCTACAACCACTATAAAACTGGCAACTGGGAACTTATGCTTAAAAGCAAATTCAGGATTAAAATTGATGATACAGAAAGCCTGCATCCTGATATAGTAGAAGTTTTTGACAAGAATAAAAAAACAGCCAAGCATTTCTTTAAATGCTCAAGGCGCAAGCTTATACGCAGCCTGCTCAGGCTTGACCATCCACATCTTAACTATAACCTTATTATAAAACTTCTGAATGATAATATTGTACAAAACCAGGAAATTGCAGAAATATGCCGCCATATCGAAATACCTCTTGATGAACACATATACCATAAACCAGCTTTTGCGAGGCTTGAGTCTAATATACTATTCCACATTGAACTGCCACTTCTGCACAAAGAAACACGCCTGCTTAAATCAGAGTTTAATAATGCCGCATCAATAATTTACAAATGGGCACGTTTTAAATTTAACCCTGTTTTTGAAGATATACCTGATGAACTGGCAGAATACCATAACTGCCTTCCTGGATATAACATTACAATATCATATATGCCTGAAAAACTGTCTTACAACATGAAAATACAGTATATTGACAGCAAATCTGCTGGCACTTTATGGCATATACACTCATCAGTTGCCCTTCTTGATGATGGAAAACTGCATTTTTACCATATGACTTCACGTGACATGCCAAGAGGCGCCACACAGCGTCCAACATTCAGCAAACCTTCATTTATGCATGAGCTTGTTAAGAAAGTAGGGCTCGTTGATATAGAACGCTTAAGCTGCATGGCACATTTTATTACAAATAGCGAAGAATATTACAGGACATGTGAACTGGTAAATAACCCTGGAAGGATGCTGCCTGTAATAATCATTACACAAAGAACCAATATAGATAATAAAAAATATAGTGAAAATAATTTTAAAGATGGATATGATATGAATTCTTTTTATGTCAATGGCACAAGACTTGCCAAGGTTGTCGGAAATTATTCACATGTATATATGGCTGACCGCTGTATTTCAGAAAATTTTGCAAGAGATAATAATATAGCCCCAGACAGCCAGGATGGATGTATAGGCATATTCTGGCCAGTGAATAGCTGCAAAGAGCCAGATATATTTACAAAAGACATGATTAGTGATACACATTTTGATTTTAACAGGCTTATATTCCATGATGAAAATATTACAGAAAAGGCTTTCAGGCACAAACTTGTACAAATGATTAAAGATGATAATGCAAGCCATTAATTATTCCAGCCTGACTATTAATTTCTTACTGCTGTTCTTTTTACCAGACTTGCGGGAGACGGTTACACTTATACGGTCTCCTGCATCATGGTCTTTTAAAATATTATGCAGCACAGACAAAGACACAACATCCCTGCCATCTATCTGTGTAATAACGTCTGCTACCCTTATACCACCTGAATATGCTGGTGAACCAGAATATACAGAAGTAAGGTAAATCCCTTCTGAAATATTATGGGCAGCGGCCGTAGTTTTATCTACATCATAACCTGATATTCCCAGGTATGGTATATTTTCCCCCTTTACCATGCTGTTTATAATGCCAAGTATGCTTGATATTCCAATAAAGCCGATATTATTACTGCCAGTCGCCCTCTCATATGAATTTGTTACAAAACCAATAACCCTTCCTTTTGTATTAAGTACAATTCCATTAGCGCTGCTTGTGTACAATATATCTGTTGCAAACAGGGAAATAACATTATCTGTTATGGGCATTTCAATACCTGATTTTATAATATTGCCTGTCATCACGGAATACATAACCCCGTTTGGTGCACCCGCAATTATTATATTAGAACCTGTAGGAATACTAATTGTGCTTCCGAATTCTGGTATTACAATTTTATTGCGCCTCTTTTCACTGACATCCCCCTTCTCAATGCAAAATACAGACAGGCCTGTACTGCTGTCAGATGCAACATAAGCCGCTTTTACCATTTCCCCGTCTTCAAATTCCACATCAATAACTTCAAGTCCTGCTAAATCACCTGATGCCAGTATATAATAATACATGGCTGTCTCCTTTAAAAGCATTCCACTTACTGCACCTGCACTGTTTATCTCCTCATCAGGCCATACTGGCTTATTCTTCTTATTAACAATGCTTACAAGTGAATCAGCAAATCTTTCACCAACAGCGGAAAGCCTTTTTGATGCCATGTTACTCTCTTCTAAAACTGTTAAATCATCACTGGATTTTGTCTGTGCATCTGTACCAGCATTATTATTATTTGCTGGTACTGCCGTATTTGCCTGCCTGCTTTGTGCCAATGCAGGGGATTCTACAGCTGTAATCCCCCTATCCTGTACAGGCTGGCTGCCTCCAAGCCCGTTATTGACATTCCAGAAAACAATACCTGCAACACCACCAAATATAATAGCTGAAATAACCGTTTCCAGAATTTTTCTTGTAAAATGTATTATATATCTTTTTCTTTGTGGACGTATCTGCTCTTTAATAAATTTATATTTTTCCTCTTCATGTACCCTTGCATACGCTGGCTGCTTTCTTAACTTACCCATAAACTATATTTCCTTTACAACATTTATGATATTTTTTATTACAAAATACCAAAAAATTAAACAAATTTCATAAAAATTAACATCATTTTTAGTATAAATGTAACATAAATTTATGAATATTTTATGAACTAGATGTAAAAAAAGTAACAATTGTGTATTGTGGTATAAACACAAAACGGGATATTTTAACAGAAGATACTGGAAATTATACTATATTTCTATTGATAATACAGGACATTCTAGTGTATTATATAACCAGTGCCTGCCAAATATATCTAGGCATGCATACTTAATGAATACCAATATAGAATGGAGATATAAGTATTTATGAATAATAAAGCTTTGCATACTTTAGAGTATGATAAAATTATAAAGCAGCTTGAAGAACTTGCTTTCTCCCCTGCTGGCAAAGAATTCTGCCGCAGCCTGCTTCCACACAGTGGCAGGGAATGGGTACTGGCGGCACAACGTGAAACTTCTGACGCACTTACACACATACTTACCCAGGGAGAGATATCTTTCAGCGGCATTTCTGATATACGCCAGAGCCTTGTACGCCTTAAAACCGGCGCGGTCCTTGGCACTGGTGAACTTCTTGCCATTTCTGCCCTTCTAAATACAGCAGGGCGTATTAAGAACTTCTTCCGCCAGGGCATTGGTGAAAATGATGAAACAGGTGACTCTTTAAATGAAAGATACCAGCTTATTGAACCACTCTTCCCGCTTATGCAGGAAATAAGACGGTGCATACTGGCAGAAGATGAAATTGCAGACGATGCAAGCCCTGGACTTTCCCAGACCAGGCGCAAGCTTAAAGCAGCAGGTGATAAAATCCACGAACAGCTTGGAAACATTTTAAACGGCAGCAGCCGCAGCATGTTACAGGATGCAATTATAACTATGCGCAATGGCAGGTACTGCCTTCCAGTTAAAGCAGAATACCGCTCATATTTCAGCGGGATGCTGCATGACCAGTCCTCCACTGGCTCTACCCTTTTTATAGAGCCTGCATCCATTGTTAAACTAAATAATGAAATCCGTGAGCTTGAAATAAAAGAACAACAGGAAATTGAAAAAATACTTGCAGGTTTAAGTAACCAGGCAGCAGAACAGGAATTTTTTATAAACCAGGACTTTAATGTACTTTCAGAACTTGATTTTATATTTGCCAAGGCAATGCTTTCTAAAAAAATGCGTGCAACTGAGCCAAAGTTCCCGGAGGAAAATTATATTGAAATTAAAAAAGGACGCCATCCGCTTATAGACAGTAAAAAAGTAGTACCTATAGACTTAAATGTTGGCAAAGATTTCTCACTTCTGGTTGTAACAGGCCCTAATACTGGTGGTAAAACAGTTTCGCTTAAAACTATAGGGCTTTTTACGCTTATGGGCCAGGCAGGGCTGCATATACCTGCATTTGATGGCTCATGCCTTAGGATATTCAAGGAAGTATTTGCAGATATTGGTGATGAACAAAGTATTGAACAAAGCCTTAGTACATTTTCATCACATATGACCAATACTGTTTCAATCCTTAAAGAAGCTGATGAGGAAAGCCTCGTACTTTTTGATGAACTTGGTGCTGGTACTGACCCGGTAGAGGGCGCTGCACTTGCAACTGCAATTTTAAGCAACCTTCATAAACGTGGTTCAATAGTTATGGCAACTACACATTACAGCGAATTAAAACTCTATGCATTACAGACACCTGGTGTGGAAAATGCCTGCTGTGAATTTGATGTGGCAACGCTGCGTCCAACATACCGCCTTTTAATTGGTGTGCCTGGCAAGAGCAACGCATTTGCAATATCTGGCAGGCTGGGGCTTTCTGATGATATAATAGAGGATGCAAAAGCCCATGTATCCTCTGATGCACAGCAGTTTGAAGATGTTATAAGCAGCCTTGAGCAGACAAGACTTGAACTTGAAAAAGAGCGTAAACATGCATCTGAAAGCAGAAAAGAAATATCTGTCTTGAAAAAAGAACTCCGTGAGAAGACAGAAAAACTTGAAAGTTCAAAGGAGCGTATACTCCAGAATGCTAATACAGAAGCGGCAAGGATACTTAATGAAGCAAAGGAATATGCCGATGAAACTATACGGAAATACACAAAATGGGCACAAAGTGATAAACATATCCGTGAAATGGAGGCACAGAGGGCAGACTTAAGGAATAAGCTTGATAAAAGCCAGGCTAAAGCTGCTATACAGAAAGCACAGCCTAAAGCAAAGGCTGTTAAAGCTTCCGATTTAATGATAGGCTCAGATGTCAGGATATTGTCACTTAATTCAATGGGTACAGTAAGCACACTTCCAAACGATAAAGGTGATTTATTTGTACAGGCAGGGCTTTTAAGGACAAAGGTAAATCTTAAAGATATAGAAATAGTAAAACAGGCAAAACCAGAAAACAAAGACAATAAAAAGAAACCTGGAAGCGGCAGTATCAGGATGGCTAAGGCTTACTCCATACACCAGGAAGTAAACCTTATAGGCATGACTGTTGACGAGGCAATGCCTGTACTTGGTAAATACCTTGATGACGCCTACCTTGCACATATGACACAGGTAACTATTATACATGGACGTGGCACAGGTGCTTTGCGCAATGCAGTACACAGCCACCTTAAACGTACAAAATATGTTAAATCTTTCCGCCTTGGTGAATTTGGCGAAGGGGATATGGGTGTAACTATCGCAGAATTTAAATAAACATTTCAGACTGGAGAAAATTAATGCTAGAAAAACAGAAAATATTAATTGTAGATGATGACGAAAATATAGCAGAATTAGTGTCGCTTTACCTTACAAAAGAATGTTTTGATACAAAAATTGCCAATGACGGAGAAGCGGCACTTTCGGCTGCTAAATCATATATGCCTGACCTTATGCTGCTTGATATAATGCTGCCAGGAATTGATGGTTATGAGGTGTTAAGGGAAATAAGAAAATCCTCCTCTCTCCCTGTGATACTGCTTTCTGCAAAAGGTGAAACATTTGATAAAGTCCTGGGGCTTGAACTTGGTGCAGACGACTATATTATGAAACCTTTTGACTCAAAAGAAATGGTTGCAAGGGTCAAAGCAGTATTGCGCCGTTTCACACCAGAAAAAACTGTACCAGCAGATGAAGGACTGCCTAAAGAATGTGTATCTTTCCCTGGCCTGGTTATAAACCAGACCGATTATTCTGTAACATACAACGGAAACAGGATAGAAATGCCACCAAAGGAACTTGAATTGCTTTATTTCATCGCATCACACCCTAACCAGGTATTTACAAGGGAACAGCTTTTAGACCATATCTGGAGTTATGACTATATTGGTGATACACGTACAGTTGATGTACACATAAAAAGGCTGCGTGAAAAATTCAAAGACCACCCTGACTGGGATATTAAAACAGTATGGGGCATTGGCTATAAGTTTGAGTATCATGGAAGACGGAGTTAGTATATGAAATTTTCACTAAGGACTAAATTTTTATTGTCATATGCGTTTATTATAATATCATCACTTACAATTTTAAACACATATGGAGTTTCACTTGTATATGAGAAAATTTTGACTAAGGCAAAAACTTCACTTTATAATGAAGCCAGCATGGTTGCAACAGATTATCTTTCGGCCCCATATCTTACAGCTGGAAGCACGTTTATTGCTATAAGGCATTATTTTGCATCAATGCAGCAAATAACAGATTCACGTATTATTGTTACAAAGCCAGACAGTATGGTTATTATTGACTCTGATAAATTATATAACTGTGAAGGTGAATTTATAAATAATTATGACCCGGCTTTCCTTTCAGGCCAGATAATTCCAGAAACAGATATAAACGGGCTGCTGCCTGGCAAATGTACCGCTGTTATTTATCCTGTAACAGAATCAATGGAAACCTTGTACTATATAATAATTACAAAGGAGCTTAAACCTCTGCACAACCAGGCAGTACAGTATACAGATGCAGTTATACTGTGTTTTATTATTTTTGTAACTATACTTATGTTTATAATGTTTTATTTATATGTACAGACTGCAATGCCTGTAAAAATAATGACAAAAGCCGCAAGAAAGTATGCTATAGGACAGTTTGACTATCCTATGGCACGGATACCAGATAATGAACACCAGGAACTTGCAGGTGCAATAAGGTATATGGCTGATAAAATGTCAGATATGGATAATTACCAGCGTAAGTTTATCGCAAATGTATCACATGACTTCCGTTCACCACTTACTTCGGTTAAAGGTTATACACAGGCACTGCTGGATGGGACTATCCCGCCAGAACTTCAGAACAAATATCTTGATATTATACTTTTTGAGACTGAAAGGCTGTCAAAACTGACAAGCAGCCTGCTGACACTTGGCCAGTTTGAAAATGGCGGTGTACCAATGGATATTTCAACGTTTGATATAAATTATGAAATAAAACGCTGCTCTGCTGCATTTGAACAGAGATGCACAGAAAAACAGATTTCCCTGGAACTTACATTTGAAGCCAAAAGCCTTATGGTAAAAGCAGATATAAGCAAGATTGAACAGGTTATACAAAACCTGCTTGACAATGCAGTTAAATTCAGCCATAACAACTCAGTTATTGAAATCCGTACTACAAAACGCAATACAAAGGCATTTATATCAGTTAAAGACCATGGGATTGGCATACCTAAAGACAATATAAACAAAGTCTGGGACAGGTTTTATAAAACAGACCTTTCCCGTGGCAAAGATAAGAAAGGGACAGGGCTAGGGCTTTCAATTACTAAAGAAATTATAGAAGCACATGGTGAAAATATAAATGTAATAAGTACAGAAGGTGTCGGCACAGAATTTATCTTTTCACTTCCAGCTGCAGACCAGACGTTACATTAATAAACTGCCTGCCAGGCCAAATACCAAACGGCAGGTTATGGAACATAAAAAACTGGCACCCGGGATACCTGCCAGTTTTTTATGTTTCTTATATTACTTCTAACTTACTGCTGGATTGTCAAATATAACTTTAATTCTCTTAAATAAAACTTCCTGCAGTACTGGTATTACTACTATCTGCGCCATAAACATAAAAAATGCTTGTGGCACTCTTACCTGTAATATGCCAGTAAAAGGGCTTCCATACAATATTGATATCCAATACCCATTAAGCAGCATACTAAGTAAAAAGTTATTAATGGCGGCAGCACATATTACCCTTGGAATGGAAAACTTTTTATACAG
Source organism: Lachnospiraceae bacterium (assembly GCA_022797375.1). Taxonomy (GTDB): domain Bacteria; phylum Bacillota; class Clostridia; order Lachnospirales; family Lachnospiraceae; genus Butyribacter. Next base: position 9,937 of record JAAWKM010000049.1, on the reverse strand, counting down.
GAACATTCCCCATACAATGCCTGTAAGCAGCGCTGTAAGTGTCATGCCTGGGAAATATGCCCCTACAGGGAAAATAACTGCACCAATAAAATCTGCCACAGCCCCAACTATCCCCGCCTCCACAGGTCCAAGTAAAATTGCCGTAATTACAAGCGGCAGAAAGCCAAAACTGATTTTTATATTCCATGTCTGTATGGCAAGAAACCTTACAAATACTATATGGAGTGATATCATAAGCCCCATTAATGCAATACTTCTTACAGAAATTTTCTTTTTCTGTGCCAGTGCACAAAAAATTACAATAATTGCCAGTGATACAAGTATGTATCTTGAAATATCACTGGAAAATACAGTTTTAATTAATTCTAACATAGCTTCATGTCCTTTCTTAGTGAATGGAACAGACAGCAGAAATCCCAGTAACAATCCTGGAAATAGCAAAAATAAGCACCCATAGTAGTACATCCCGGAATGAGTGCTTATTTCACCTGTTCTGACAGCGGATGCGGTTGCCACACCGCAAGACTAAGCTTTTCGTCCAAAGGCAACTTCCCATCCTTTGGCACTTAACGCATGGCATCCTACTCTGTTCATTTTTATATATTAAATTTTGCGATGTCGTATTATTTAAACCAGCCTGCAGCAGACAGGAGCAGGACATTTAACAGCCGCTATATGTCCTGTCTGGAAGAATTATATATTATAGCTGCATCTTGTGCCAAGAATTCCCGCTACTTCATATTCATATTCATCAATATCTTTCTGCATTTCAAATGCTTCCTCTATATCTATATCATATACATGTCCATTTTTATATCCAATAAGCCTGTTCTGCTTTCCCTGGTCTATCATATCAACAGCATATGCGCCCATTATTGAAGCTGTTACCCTGTCACGTGCGGTAGGGCTTCCGCCACGCTGTAAATGTCCAAGTATTGTAGCACGTGTTTCAATACCTGTAGCCTTTTCAATTTCTTTAGCAAGCCCATAAGAATGGCCTATTCCTTCAGCATTAATTATAATCTGGTGTGTCATTCCTGCCTTACGGTTCTTTTTAATCTGTTCAACCAGCATATCATAATTATTATCGAACTTTTCAGGAAGTAAAATTTGTTCTGCACCATTTGCAATGCCACACCAAAGTGCTATATACCCCGCAGAGCGTCCCATAACTTCAACAACACTGCATCTCTCATGTGAATTAGATGTTTCACGCAAACGGTCAATAGCTTCCATAGCTGTATTAACAGCCGTATCAAAACCAATTGTATACTCAGTATAGGCTATATCAAGGTCAATAGTACCTGGTATCCCTATAACATTTACACCATACTTTGAAAGGTTCTTAGCTCCTGTAAATGAACCATCACCACCAATAACAATAAGGGCATCTATACCAAGTTCCTTACATATCGCTGCTGCCTTACGCTTTCCAGCATCTTCACCGAATTCTGCACTCCTTGCAGTAAACAAAAATGTACCACCATGCTGGAGTTTCTCAGAAACATCTGTAAATGACATAAGGCTCATTTCTTTTTTAAGAATACCATTATATCCCCTTCTTACTCCATAAACCTCATAACCTCTTGCAATTCCTGTACGTACAACAGCCCGGATAGCTGCATTCATTCCTGGCGCATCCCCGCCACTAGTCAAAACTGCAATTTTGCCCTTTGCTCCGCTCATTATATTCCTCCCTTTCTTCCGTTTAAAACGGGAACTAAATATGTAATGGTATATAACAATATCCCCAGATGGTATTATAATTTACAACGTTAATTATTCTATTCTTATTTCATAAGTTTTTCAACATATTTTTTGAATTTAGCCACTTTTTATTAAATATCTACAAAAACTAAAAAGTAATTATGTGTATATTTAACTAACAAGTCTATATATTTAAAGACTTTTTCCTATAATAATTTACCTTTTTCTAAACTAAAACTAATTCCATTCCAGCCGGTGAAGTTCCCCTTCCAACTGCAGGCCATTAAACCTATTCTGTCTGAGTGCCTCATATAAAACTATAGCAACCGAATTTGAAAGATTTAACGAACGTATATTATGGTTCATAGGAATCCTTATTGCAGTTTCCTTTGAATTTACGAGTATTTCCTCTGGAATTCCCGCACTTTCCTTGCCAAACATTATATAACTGCCAGGCTCATAATTTACTTCTGTATAATCCTGCTTTGACTTAGTAGTTGCCATGTACATCCTTTCTGCCGCTGCCGGGTTCTTTTTAAGAAAGTCACTATAACAGTCATATATCTGTACATCCAGGTCATTCCAGTAATCAAGCCCTGCCCTTTTAAGCATCTTATCATTAACCCTGAAACCCATTGGCTCTATGAGATGCAGCCTGGCACCCGTAGCACAGCATGTGCGCCCTATATTTCCTGTATTGGCTGGCATTTCAGGTTCAAGAAGCACTATATTAAACATAATCCCCTCCTGGACAGGCACATCCAGAAATCACTTATGCCTGTTAATAAACCTTTCCAAACGTTCTAACGCATTTTTTAAATCTTCTATTGAATATGCATAAGATATTCTTATAAACCCCTCGCCACATTCACCAAACGCTGTACCTGGCACTACTGCAAGTTTCTCTTCTGCAAGCAGGGATTCCGCAAACTCATCCGAAGCCATGCCATATTCCTTAATGCACGGAAATACATAAAATGCACCAAATGGCTCAAAACATTCCATTCCCATATCACGCAGTGCTTTTATAAGAAATCTCCTGCGCCTGTCATATTCATTACGCATATATTCCACACCATCATCACCATTACGCAATGCTTCTACCGCCGCATACTGGCTTGTTGTAGGTGCACACATTATGGCAAACTGGTGTATTTTAAGCATCTGGTCTAATATTACTTTTGGCCCGCATGCATATCCCAAGCGCCATCCTGTCATTGCATATGACTTTGAAAAACCATTAATAACAATAGTCCTCTCTTTCATGCCAGGAAATGATGCTATTGAAACATGGCGGCTGCCATATGTAAGTTCAGAATATATTTCATCTGAAATAACAAATAAATCATGCTCTAAAACAACTTCCGCAATACCTTCCAGGTCTTCTCCTGTCATTATTGCACCTGTAGGATTATTAGGAAATGGAAGAATAAGGACTTTAGTCTTATCTGTCACCACTTTTTCAAGCTGTTCTTTCTTAAGCTTAAACTCATCCTCTTCTTTAAGCTCTATAATTACAGGAACACCATCTGCAAGGACTACACAAGGTTCATAAGAAACATAACTTGGCTGTGGGATTATTACCTCATCCCCCTTATCTAACATTGCACGGAGTGCACCATCTATAGCTTCACTCCCCCCAACTGTTACATATATTTCCCCTGATGGGTTATAATCCAGCCCAAAACGCCTTGCCTGGTACTCTGCTATCTCTTCTTTCAGCTCTTTCAGGCCTGCATTTGAAGTGTAATAAGTCCTTCCCCTTTCAAGCGAATAAATCCCTTCTTCCCTGATATGCCATGGTGTATCAAAATCAGGTTCACCAACACCAAGTGAAATCGCATCTTTCATTTCGCTTACTATATCAAAAAACTTTCTTATGCCGGAAGGTTTAATTCCAGTCACTTTCTCTGACAATGGGTTTCTCATGGTGTAACCAACATCCTTTCTTTGCCATCATGCTCTTCTTCTATTACTATTCCATGCTCCTTATATTTCTTTAATACAAAATATGTTGCTGTACTATTAACATATTCAAGAGTTGAAAGTTTTTCTGAAACAAACCTGGCGACCTCTTTCATGCTTTTACCCTGTATCAGCACAGTAAGGTCAAAACCTCCCGACATAAGGTAAACACTTTCTACTTCTTCAAACCTATATATACGCTCTGCAACTTTATTAAATCCCATATCACGCTGCGGCGTAACATTAACTTCAATCAGGGCTGTAACTCTTTCATGGCTTGTATTATCCCAGTTAATAAGAGCAGGATAACCACAAATAATCTTATCGTCTTCCATTTCCTTTATTTCACGTTCTACAGTTTCCTTGTCTGCTCCTGTCATAGCAGCAAGGTCTTCTATTGAATAACGGCTGTTTTTACTAATTATATCAAGAATTTCTTTTTTCATAAATATTCCCCGGCTTTCTTTATTTAGATACTTTTCCAAATAATATATGCATCTTTAACATTAACTATATTACTTTATAAATTATATTACACTATGAACTATACTACTTTATACAGCTCATCACTTACTGCTGGCCCAAGATATCTTATCTCCCCACCATTTACAACAACCCTCGCATTACCTTTTACTGCCCTTCCAATGACTGCTGCTGGTATGCCATTTCTTGAAAGTTCTTCTGCAAGCTGGTTTCCATTAGGGCATCCTATTAAAAGGCTTCCACTGGAAATTAACATATATGGGTTTATGTTAAATACCTCACATACCTCAATAGTTTCCTGCCTTATAGGAATTTTATGCAGGTCAGCAGTTATCCCTGTGCCAGAAGCTTCTCCAATCTCCCATAATGCCCCAAATATCCCGCCTTCTGTTATATCATGCATTGCCGTAGCACCATTTTCTGCTGCTATCCTGGCTTCTGGCACAATTGAAAGATATTCTTTAAATGATGCAGCTGTTTCTACAAGCATTTTGGGCAATGTTTTCTCAAGGATACAGGCCTTGCTTTCTGCTATAATAGAAGTCCCTTCAAGACCCGCCCATTTTGTCATAACAATATCATCACCATCAGAAAGTCCTCCTGCTGGTATAAAGCGTCCTTTTTGTACTTTCCCTGTACATGTTATATTTATAACAGTCCTTTTTACAATATCTGAAACTTCTGTATGCCCTCCCATTACTTCTATTCCAAGTTCGTCACATGCCTGGCTTATCTCTTTCATTATTTCTTTTAGAGATGCCTCATTAGCATCTGGCGGCATTATAATGCTGGTAAGTATGCCTACTGGCTCTGCACCGCTTGAAGCTATATCATTAGCATTGATATGGACAGCAATCCTGCCTGCACCTTTTTCTGCCCCTGTAACAGGATCTGTTGAAAATACCATTATTTCACCGTCTCCAGCTTCCACTGCACAGCAGTCCTCACCTATTCCAGGATATACAAGCACTTCCTTCCTGTGGTGGCGTATATATTTAAAAACAGACCTTTTTAGTATATTTTCAGGAACTTTACCAATATCCATACTATTCCTCCAGATTATCTGATTCTTCCGGCAGTCCAATATCTGCTGGTGCTTCTGTTACTTCTGGTTTCTCTGTTGCCTCCGGCTTCTTAGTTGCCACTGGTTTTTTAGTAACCTCTGGCTTCTTAGTTGCTTCTGGTTTTTTAGTAGCTTGTGGTTTCTTAGTAACATGTGGCTTTTTAGTTGCCTTTGGATTATCCGTTTCTTCTGGCCCTTTTGAGGCATCTGGCTTTCCTGATGGCTTTGCTGTCTGTGAAGCCCCCTGGTTTCCTACAGTCACGTACTGTGGCGCTGCATTATATGTGCTTGTGTTAAGTTCTTTCCTTTCCTTCTCCTTGCCATCTATATAAATTACCTTCCAGAGTTTAGCCCTGTAACCTACATGTGCAGACTGTGTAACTGCCCTGTAAGAAGATGGAAGGTTCTTATCCTCTGTAATAACATCAGCACCTGGCTGGATTGTTTCTAATATTTCTGGCTCAAATTCTATTTTGCGGTTTGAGGGCCTTGTTTCTTCACCATATATTTTAAAACTTAAAGTACCACCTGATGCATCCGCCCAGATATATATTGGCACATCTGTATTATTTTTAAACTTAAAATCTTTGTAAGTCCCTGCAATTGCCGCATCCCTTGATACAGCAACATATGCAACAACCATTGAATGAGGTGACCTCTCAACCACTTCAAGTTCTGCATTAAGTACAGCATTATAAAGTGTTGTAGAAACCTGGCATACTCCACCCCCGATACCATCAACTACTTTTCCACTTGAATACTCAGGCGCAGACTGGTAACCATTTTCCTCTGTACGGTCTTTTATAACTTTAATAGTAGAAAACACCTTTCCAGGATAAAGTATTGTACCATTAATATATTTTGCCGCTGTCTGTACATTATTAACACGTGCTGCTGTTGATGTAGAAAATGTTGTAGAATAAGACCCTATCATATCTTTACACCTTGATATAACCTCACGTGTATACTTAGGCTCTGTAGTTTTGACAACAGCTTCAACCTCAACAGACTCATCTGTTAAATTACCCTCTACCGCATCTATAATCTTATCAACAGTTTCTGGAACCTGGAGTTTAAGCCCTGTACGGTCTCTTGTAGCCTTAAATTTTCCATTCTTCCTGTATTTAAGCCTTGAATTTTTTGCACTTACATTAAAAACTGTGCACTTCTCCTCTACAAACTCCTGTACAGCATCTCTATCAAGAGTAAAACTTAAATTATATTCTTTATCCTTTTTTGATACTGAACCAAATATACGCTCTATAAAACTGTCTGGCTTTCCTGCTTTAAACGCTTCTGCAACATGGGTATCACCATCATTGGCAAAACCAAGTTCTTTAAATGTAGTTTCAACAGTATTGCCATTTATAATTATCTTAACAGGGCGGTTTACTATATCTTCAATATGTTTATTAACAGTTTCTGCTGCCTCTTCTTCTGTCATTCCTCCCACATCAATACCACCAATCTGCACTCCCTGGTACATAACATTATCATTAGCGGTACTTGCTTTTGAAAGAATGTTTATTGTAGCAGCAACACCAATTATAATAATACATCCAATAATAAATACTGCTGCTAATAACTTATTTTTTCCTCCCATAATATCCACCTGAACCTTTACTAGTCTTTAATCTTTAACGTAATTACTTTTCCAAAAACAACTACTTTGTCCATTTTATCACATATGAGCAATTATACAAGCCAAAATTTATTAAAACATTTGACTTTTTTTCGTATATTATGTATAACTTAATTACAGCATAACAAAACCTGCATAATATATATGCAGGTTTCAGGTTTAATACCTTTAAAAAACTGAACCAAGTACCATAGGCACAACCATTGCAATAATTACAATAATACAAATTGCTGCTGCAATTTTACGCTGGTTCTTTTTCCTGAAAAAGTTCACTGCACTTTACCTCCAATCCCACTGGCAGAATTATAACATACGAAAGGATGATAACAATATGCCTGTTTTATTTATATGTTTTATTGTATTCATATTCTGGTTCCGCGTCAAGTCTAAACAAGCGGATAATAAAACAAATAATCCCAAAGAAGAATTTATACGCCGGGAACATGAAGCAAACCTTACACGCAAAAAAGATATATCAGGCCTTAACTACCTTTCTGTCCCTGAAAATGCCCTTCCATTTATAACAACAGATGATGAAGAAGAGACCCGTCTGCAGAATGAAACAAAGGATATTTTATCAAGGAAAATCCTCAATCTTTCAGGTATAACTAACACAGAACTTAAATTAGAATATGGTGCTGCTAACCTTGATATACTATCAGAATATGACCAGAACTTTTCACAACTTCTTCGCTGCCTTGACAACTGGGGAAGTTTCCTTTACAGCCAGAAGCATGATATAAATTGCGCGGAACAGGTTCTTGAATATGCTGTCTCAATTAGAAGTGACATTACAAGGACATACACTACACTTGCCAGTATTTACCTTGAAGAAAACGAACCTGAAAAAGTACAGTCACTTATTGATAAAGCAGAAAACAGCAATTTTTTTATGAAAGATTCAATAGTTTTAAAACTTAAAAAACTTGTACAGGAATTTTAAGAATATCCTGGGAATCCACTTCTATATTAGCAGAAAATATCTTTAAAACCAGCAATCCTGGCATCTGAAAAATTATATTAACATGTAGATGCTGCATCAGGATAACCCAAGAAACTTTACATTTATTTATATTTATTATGGTTATAAATTACTATTCATTATTCAGTTACATCATTTATACTATACCGTTTTTTTATAAAAACCTGATGACGGGCATTCATACTTAAGAAAACACATTTCACATTGCGGGCTTCTGGCAGTACATATGCTCCGCCCCAGTGTGATAATATGTATATTATACAATATCCAGTGGTCTTTTGGCAGAACTTTCATAAGTTCATACTCTATTTTTTCTGGGTCTTCCTCCTTTGTAAAGCCAAGTTTTTTAGATATCCTTTTAACATGTGTGTCAACTACTATAGAGGGTTTATTAAAAACATTACCCCTTATAACATTAGCAGTTTTTCTTCCAACCCCTGCCAGGGAAACAAGGTCATACATAGACTCTGGTACTTCTGAATTAAACTCTGTAATAAGCCTTCTTGTACATGCAATAATATTCTTTGCCTTATTTCTATAAAATCCAATAGAATGTATATCTTTTTCAAGTTCTTCCTGTTCTGCATTTGCAAATGCTTCTAATGTTGGATATTTAACAAATAAATCCTTTGTAACTATATTTACCCTGGCATCTGTACATTGTGCACTAAGAATTGTTGCTATCAAAAGCTGCCATGCATTTTCATGGTTTAAATAACATCTATATTCTGTACCATATTCATTATCAAGAAGATGCATTATCCTGCCAACACGTTCCCTCTCTTTTTTTGTCATACGTTTTGCCATAAAACCTGAGCCTTTCTTTATAAAATATTACTATTATATAGAAATTACCATTATATAGAATATTATTTCTATTTTAACATTAACTATATAAAGATTAAAGATTTTTGTCCAACAGAATATTTCTATTATATAAATTTTCTATTATATTAGCCTGTTAACAATCATACCATGCCACATTTGCACCAAGAACATCTGGTGCATTCTGGAAAAATATACAATCTGTTTCTTTATCACAGCTTCCATTTAAAACATGTCTGCATGCCATTCTTTTTTTATGGAACTCCTTAACCTTGCCATTTTCCTCTTCTGCCTCATACTCAACAGGCATAAGGCAGTTATATCTGTCAACGGGGCAAAACCCTTCCTCAAGCCATTTCCTTGTCTGCATCATAATCATAGCCCCCTTATATCCTTGTTATATACTGGACTGTTATAATTCCCCTGTATTTGTATTTATTATACATTATATAAGCCCCATTTTCTTCGCTGATTCCAACGGAAACTTCATTGCATGTTCCCACTTTTCCTGGTTGTCCACATAGCATCCACAAACCCACTTATACGCTGTATCCAGACCTTTTTCACTATATTCAAATTCCATTGTCTGTTTATATTTGTCTGGGGTTTTTTCAAAGCAAAAAGGCTCAGGCCAGACATATGCCTTAAGTTTCTTAACAGTACTTCCATCCTCCTGCCCTGCTGCCGCCTGCTCCACTTGGTAACGCATCCCCTTATAACTTGCTTTTAACTTGGCATTCTTATTATAAAATGACTTAATATCATAAAATGAACTCCGGCTATTCATATTTTCCATAAAATTAATACCACCTGGTGTTTTGATATTTTTAATAATGGTTATTGTACCACATTTAGATTTATAATTCTATGAAAATAAATTATTTTTTTACTTGACAACTGGATTAATACATAATATAATAACAAAGTCGCATGTGATAAATAGCATTACAGGATAGTGAAAATAGTATTTTATTCTTTATGTTTTTTGTATATTATGTTCCTTGCCTTTCAGGTATGGATATTATTGCTTGTGATATTATAATTGTATAGAGGGGTGTAGTTCATCGGTAGAATAAGAGTCTCCAAAACTCCAGAGGAGGGTTCGATTCCTTCCACCCCTGCTGATGGGAAACCACCAGAAGCCTTGTAAAAAGGGCGTTCTGGTGGTTTTTGTTTTGCATGTGGGTTTTACATGGAATGGCGTTAAATGTATAAAAACAGCACCAGTTTGTAACAAGAGTGGTTTAAAAAGTAGTTTACAACTGGTTTT
>JAAWKM010000251.1 GCA_022797375.1 Lachnospiraceae bacterium | reverse complement strand
AAAATGCTGTTTTTGCATTTTTCTTGTGTGAAATTGTAATGATTGTCAGACAGCGTTTTTTGCTGTCTTAGAATCATTTTTCACACTATTTCCAGTTATCTTGTGCTGGCAGACGGACGCAGGGTTTCTGTATCCAGGCTGGTATTATTCCATTCCAGAGCACGTTTGCACTACATCAGCCCACGCAACGGCGCATAAAATCTGAAAAAACCAGATTCAAGCGCCGGCGGGGCTAAAGTGCTTCTGTCATGGAAAATACCAGTCCTGACACATGAAACCTGCTGTCTTCTGGCAAAATAAATTTTTAATTTCGTTCATATTGTTTTTTCTTTTCGATAGGATGCATACAAAAAATTTTTCTAATTATATTACAGCGTGAGCATATTATCGTACATGTTATTATTAAAGTTAATTTACCTATAATAATGAAGTATATCTGACAGTATTCAGGCATACCATATACAATAAGTTTTTGTGCTATTTTCTGCCAAGGTAAGATATTTAATTCAGTATTATGAATACATAATATAAATAGGCTGTATTTTCCAAGAAATGATAAAATTTTAGAGATTATATATGTATGTTGCCCGATGTACCACGAAATAAGAGTTACAATATAACAACCACATATGCATCCAAATATATCAATTATACCTCTTCCTATATCACAATGTACAAGCCAGAATGACTGGAAGTTTTTAATAAAATCTATCCAGACTAATAATGCAAATATAGTTCCAACAGCTTTTATTTCTATAGGAAGCTGTTGGATTTGTTTTTTTGAAATATGAAGCAAATATCCAAAATATAAAAACAAAGTTGCACAACAACCTGCTTGTATGCTAAAAGGGAACCAAAACAGATTACGTGACCAGTATCCGGTAATAAATAAAATTAAAACTATGGATATTCTTGTTCCCAGACCATTCTTTATATTTAATATTATGCGTAGAAATATACTTCCCCAAAATGTTGCTAATAAGAACCATAAAGCACCTATTGCCTTTATATAAAAAGGATAAGAGTATGAATCCCCAGCTCCATATATTGCAGCATATGTCCATTCGGTAAATGTCTGTATGGCGGATTCCTTATCTATAAAAATTCCATGTTTAAGGGTAGCAAGTAATATTATCATCAAACATGTAAATATATATGGGAATATAAGGGTTTTTATTTTATGTTTAATAAATTCTTTTGTAGTAAGATTTGTATTAGTAAAAAAACCCGTAATAAAAAAGAAAATTGGTACATGAAAAGTAAATACTATCCGGTTAATCTGGAAAATACCAAGGTGGCCTAAAATAATACATATTATTGCAATACCTCTGGCAATATCGATATATTGGATTCTGTTTTTTTCCAATGTTCTCACACTCCAATAAAATATTTATAAATTTTTTATTAAAAAATTTTATATATTTATAATTATATACTTTTAAAAAAATTTTTCAATAATAAAAAAGTTTTATGAAACGGATGGTTACTATTTGCAGTTAATGAAATTCGAGGATTTTTGGCATGTTTTGTGCCAAAAATACGAGTTTTATGGTGCCATTTTGCATGATTTTTTGCAAAATGTGTGCATTTTCAGCGCTGAAAGCGCTGCTTGTTACTATGAACAGCGTAGCTGTGAATAGTAACAACGGATGTGATTGTATTTATAAACCTCATTGCATAACGGTTTTCTTTCTGCTAAAATAATATTAATCTGTAGATAAGCATATTTTGTTTTGGAAGGATAGGAATATGAACCCAGTATTATGGATATTAGTATTATTAGCAGCAGTTTTATTATGGTTTATAATTTCTTTTATTTTTGTCCCGCTTGGCAGATTTGTATTAAAAAGATGGGAAAATGTAATGGGAATTTTAAATAATGATGAACAGAAGGAAGATGAAAAAAAGTGAAAGGATTTACTGGCAGAATAATAAATTTAGTCTGGTAAACCCTGTTATTTCACCTGGAGAGTTTGCGCTTTGCGCTGTCTGCTGCAAACTTAGACTATGTGGAAAAGGCAGCGCAGAAATGAGGTAAAATATGGGCAAAAGAAAATTTGGTTTAATTGGAGGGATTATTACTGCTGTAATAATTATTATTACATTAATCTGCCTGGTGCTGTGTATTGAAAAAGTACCAGTTGGTTATGAAGCAGTTGTATATTCTGTAAACGGTGGTGTACAGGATGAAACACTGACACAGGGCTGGCACATTATAGCACCAACAAAAAAGGCAAAGATTTTTACAATTAGTAATGAACAGCTGCTGCTTACACAAGACAGCAGGGAGGGAAGCAAGGAAGACGAATCATTTAAGGTATCAACTTCTGATGATGCAAGTATAGCGATAAGCTTCCAGATGACATATAAGTTTGATGAAACAAAACTTATTGATACATATAAGAAATTCAGGGGCATGGATGGGGAGACTATTGTAAATAACCGTGTAAAATCTGTTTTAAAGTCTAAAGTTTCAGAAGTCACTACTGATTATTCCATGATGGATATTTATTCGGGAAACCGGAGTGAAATTAATAATAAACTTACTGAGTACCTTGATAAACAGTTTGTTGATGCATATGGCATACAAGTGCTTGATGCTTCTGTAATAGATGTACATCCAGATGAACAGTTAAAGGAAGCAATTAATAACCGTGTTACTGCATTACAGAAGAAACAGCAGGCATTAGCTGAACAGGAAACAGCAAAGGTTGAGGCAGAAACAGCTCTTATTAAAGCCCAGAACGAAGCTGATATTAAGGTAAAGGAGGCTGAAGCAGAAGCAAAGGCAAATAAGTTAAAGGCTGATTCAATTACAGATGAGCTTATACGTATGAAAGAGGCTGAGGCAAGGCTTAAGCATGGATGGGTAACTGTACAGTCAGGAAATGCGGCAGTTGTAACAGAGCCGTAACAGTTCAGCGTTACTATTCACGGCTACTGCCGCTCATAGTAACAAATAGCGCTTTCAGCGCTAAAATGCACACATTTTGCAAAAAACTGTGCAAAATGGCGCTGTAAA
>JAAWKM010000048.1 GCA_022797375.1 Lachnospiraceae bacterium | reverse complement strand
CATCAAGGTCCCTTGGAGACGACGAGGTAGATAGGGCAGGGGTGTAAGCACTGCAAAGTGTTGAGCTGGCTGTCACTAATAGACCGCGGGCTTGACCAAGGTTGTATGTATTCTTGTAATATGTCAGAATGTATCTGGTATATTTTTACCAAGGATATATTATTAACTGTATTAGGATGAGCTTATGGTTTAATAATAATCAGGATGTCTGTAAACAGTATACAGTTTTGAAGATATAAGAAAGAAAAGCTTTTGTCATATGGGCTTGATACCTGTGTGGCAAAGGCTTTTTTTCTCTATAGTAATTTATGGAGGATTATAGCAATGGACAGCCTTAATATTGAACAGAGAAAAGCAGTAATGCATTTTAAAGGACCATGCCTGGTAATAGGAACGCCTGGTTCGGGAAAAACACGTGTTATAACAGAAAGAGTACGTTATTTGGTGCAGGAATGTAATGTAAATCCATCCAATATACTTGTTATAACATTCACTAAAGCAGCGGCTGTTGAAATGCGTAAAAGATATTATGATTTAACTGGTAATAATGCTGGTAAAGTGCAGTTTGGGACATTTCATGCAATATTTTTTACAATACTTAAAGTTGCATATAATTATACATCTGAAAATATTATACATGATAATGCCAGAAGAAATATATTGAAAGAAATTATAGCAGCAACTGATATGGACATACAGGATGAAAATGAGTTTGTGAGTGATTTAGAATCAGAGATAAGCCGTGTAAAAGGTGGAGGAATAGATTTACAATACTATTATCCTATGAATTGTCCTAAAGATATTTTTAAAAAGATTTTTAACAGTTACCAGAATGAGCTAGTAAAACAGAGGCTTATAGATTTTGATGATATGCTTGTATACTGTTATGAACTTTTATCACAGCGTACTGATATTTTAAGTATGTGGCAGAGGCAGTATCCGTTTATACTAATAGACGAATTCCAGGATATTAATAAAGTGCAGTATGATGTTATAAAACTTCTTGCAATGCCAGCAAATAATATATTTATTGTGGGGGATGATGACCAGTCTATATATGGTTTCAGGGGAGCTAAACCTGGTATTATGCAGCAGTTTTTAAAAGATTATAAGGGCGCAGTGAAATATGAATTAAGCATTAATTACAGATGCAGCCAGCCTATTGTAGAGGCAGCCAGCAACCTTATAAAATATAATAAAAACAGGATTAGTAAAAAGCTAAAGGCATCGGGAAACAAACCAGAAGAAAGAAAAGCACCAGTGTATATAATGGAATTTAATGGTATCACAGATGAAAATAATTATATATGCAAGAAAATATTAGAATACAGAAACAAGGGAATTCCATATAAGGAGATGGCAGTGCTTTTCCGTACAAATATACAGGCAAGGGCTGTTACATCAAAACTTATGGAGTATAATATACCATTCATAATGAAGGAACGCATACCAAATATTTATGACCATTGGATTTCAAAAGATATACTTGCATATATAAGACTTGCACTTGGAGACAGGGACAGAGCATCTTTTCTAAGAGTAATAAATAAACCAAAAAGGTATGTACATAGAAATGCATTTACAGAACCTTATGTTGATATAGAAGAACTTAAGGCATTTTATGAAGACAAATTCTGGATGGTAGAAAGAATAGAGCAGTTCCAGTCAGACTTAAAGTTTATATCTTCTTTGAAACCATATGCAGCAGTTAATTTTATAAGAAAAGGTGCAGGGTATGATGATTATATTAAGGAGTATGCAGATTACAGGGGAATACGGAGGGATGACCTGGCAGTACTGCTTGATGAATTACAGGAAGAAGCAAAAGCCCAGAAAAGTTTTAGGGAATGGTTTGAATATATTGAGTTATATGGTGAAGAATTAAAAGAGCAGGCAAGTAAAAGCAGGGATTTATTAAATGGCAAAGAACAGGAAGGTGACTTTGTAATTGTGCTTACAATGCATGGGGCGAAAGGCCTGGAATATGACTGTGTATTTATACCAGATGCTAATGAAGGCGTTACACCGCATAGCAAGGCAGTCCTTGATGATGATATTGAGGAGGAAAGGCGCATGTTTTATGTGGCTATGACAAGGGCAAGAAGATATCTCTATATTTGTTATGTAAAAGAGAGATTTAATAAAGATGCAGATATATCAGGCTTTGTAAGAGAGATTTTAAGTGAAAGGAAGGATTAGATGGCACAGGCGCTTAATGAGGAAAAGTTTATAAATGGCAACTTGAACAGGCTTATGTTTAGTATGGCAATACCTACAATAGTAGCACAAGTAATAAATATTCTTTACAATATAGTGGACAGGATTTATATAGGACATATACCAGGGGCAAGCGTAGATGCCCTTACAGGTGTAGGTGTGGCATTGCCAGTAATAGTTTTTATATCTGCATTTTCTGCGTTTGTGGGCCAGGGAGGTGCCCCTTTATCATCAATATGGCTTGGGAAGGGTGATAAAGAACATGCGGAAAAAATACTTGGCAATGGGACATTCCTGCTTATAGTATTTACAATTATACTAATGTTTGTATTTTATGTATGGCAGAAACCATTATTATATGCATTCGGTGCAAGTGATGCAACAATTTCATATGCAAGTACATATTTATCATGGTATCTTGTGGGAACAATATCAGTAGAAATTGCACTTGGGCTTAATACTTATATTATAGCACAGGGAAATTCAGGTGTAGCAATGGTTTCAGTACTTGCAGGTGCTGTTTTCAATATAATACTTGACCCGTTATTTATATTTGTATTTGAAATGGGGGTAAAGGGAGCAGCAGTTGCAACTGTAATATCACAGACATTATCTGCTATATGGGTACTATATTTCCTCACTGGCAAAAGAGCACTTTTAAAAATCAAATTCCGCTATATGGTTCCGGATTTTGGGATAATAAAATCTATATTTCTTTTAGGGATTTCTCCTTTTGTAATGAGGGCAACAGAAAGCCTTATATCAATAGTTATGAACAGCGGGCTGCAAAAATATGGCGGGGATATATACGTTGCAGCACTGACCGTTATGCAAAGCGTAATGCAGTTGTTTTCTGCACCAATTGGTGGATTTACACAGGGAGTGCAGCCTCTTATAAGTTATAATTATGGTGCACAGAATTTTAAACGCGTAAGACAAACATATAAAAGGATGATATTAATATGTGGAAGCTTTTCATTTATTACTACAATATTAGTGATAGTTTTTCCACAAATATTTGCAGGAATTTTTACAGATGATACAGCCCTGATAGAGCTTGTTGCCAGGAAAATGCCATTATTTATGTGTGGTATGTTATTATTTGGTGTACAGATGGCAATACAGCCAGTTTTTTTGGCACTTGGACAGGCAAAGATTTCATTAGTCATAGCGATGTTAAGAAAGGTAATATTACTTACTCCGCTTGCAATAATATTTCCAATTTATTTTAATGCAGATGGTGTATTTTTTGCAGAGCCAGTATCTGATTTTATATCTGCAATAACTGCAATAATATTGTTTGGGCTTAATATTAATAAAATTTTATCTAAGGAAAAAGTAGACCAGATTAAATGATTACCCACACATGGTTGTTTTATATATTATCCACATTCCTTAGTTATGTTTGCATTTTAAAATATTTTGTGTTAAAATTTTATATAATACATAGCAAACGCATAACACAAACCATAACTTCTGGGGAAACGTATATGAAAATAGTAATCTGTGATGACAGCATTGAGGATTTGTTAAAAATAGAAAAAATTTTATTAAAATATAAAAAATTCTATCCCAATATTGACTTTGAAGTAGAAAAGTTTTCTAATGCTTTCCAATTATACAATAATGTCCTGGAAAATGAACTGGCAGATATATACATATTAGATATAATTATGTCTGGAAAAAATGGAATTGACATTGGACACCAGATACGCAAAAACAGCACTGATAATATGATTATTTATACTACGTGTTCAAGTGATTTCGCACTTGAAGCTTATAATTTACATGCTGTGCGGTATATTTTAAAACCAGTTAATGAAAACAGGATTTTTGAAGCTCTTAATTATGCCCTGTCTTATAAAAATGCTGAAAAAGAAGCATCATATCTTATAAAAACTAAAGACGGGCTTGTTTCAGTTCCTTATTCCCAGATAGAGTATATTGAGAATTCTTCAAGAACTCTGGAAGCACATTTAACTAATGGCAAAATTATTAAAAGTATATTTATAAGGAAATCATTTGAAGAAGAGATTTCTGAACTGATAAAAGAACACCAGTTTATACAGGTACATAAATCTTTTCTTATTAATTTAAAATATATAAGGAAACTATCAAAAAATAATGTTATAATGGAGAGCGGTAAAAATATACCAGTAAGCCAGAAACGTGCCTCTGTTGTTAAAAAAGAGTATCTCTCCTTTTTTTCAGAATATTATTAAAATATGTACACATTTTTAAAAATCTCTTTTTAATATTGTGCCTTGGAAAAATATTGTAAGAATTCAATATACTTTTGCGTAGAAAGAAAATCCCAGGAAACTATAAAGCATGTATAATGATATTTGCAGCAATATTTACAACATAATATATAGAAGAAGGGAAATTTAAATATGAAACTTAAAGCTAAAATTCTTACTTTTTCATTAGTGCCACTGATACTGCTTGGAATAAGCCTGTTCCTCGTTTCAGCAGACAGAATTGCAAAGGGTATTTATGATGAAGCATATGTAGGAATGAAAGCCACCACATTTGCAGTAAAAGATATTTTTGAAATTGGTCATGAAGGTGATTACCATCTGGATGAGAACGGGGAATTATGGAAGGGAACTGGATTAAATATTTCACAGGCATTTGGGATTGTTGACAATATCAAGGAAAATACAGGTCTGGAAGTGTCAATTTTCTGGAATGATACCCGTATACTTACTTCAATACAGGATGATAATGGGGAACGCCATACTGGAACTGAGGCATTGCCAGAAGTAGTAACCTCTGTATTGCAAAATGGTGAACCATACCAGGACAGGAATGTTGAAATACTTGGCAAAAAGTACGCTGTTTATTATGCACCTTTATGCCAGCCTGGGAAAAATGAACCTGTAGGCATGATATTTCTTGGAAACCCACAAAATACAGTTTCCAAAATTATTAATAAAATCAGGCTCCAGATGTTATTGATAATATTTACAGGGATTGTTCTTGCTTCTTTATTTATATATAAAATGGTAAGTAATATAACCTGTTCCCTTAAAATGAGCATGGGTTATCTCAAGGATATCTCCCATGGCAGACTGGATATTAAAGTAGATGATAAAACACTTAAGAGAAAAGATGAAATTGGCGGGATTGGAAGAAGCATTGAAAGTCTATGTGGGCAGTTAAAATCTATTATTTATGGAATACGTGAAAAAAGCAAAGCTGTATATATAGAGTCAGATGCTATGAAAGATATTTCCCAGAATATTTATAATATAATGAATGAAATAAATAATTCCATCCAGGATATATCTATTAGCAGCCACAGCCAGGCAGAAGACGCGGTACATGCAGGAACTAATGTTACACAAATGGGTGATATTATTGAGACTAATGGCATGGAAATCTCAAAACTTAATGGTACTTCTGAAAATATGAAAAAGGCTTCAGACAGGGCGATGAACCAGTTTAATGAAATGAACCATGTAATAAATGATGTACATAGTTCTATACATTTTCTTTCAGAGCAGACAAGGCTTACTAATGAAGCAGTTTCCAAAATCAGCGCTGCTACAGAATTAATTACAGATATTGCATCACAGACAAACTTGTTATCTTTAAATGCTAGTATAGAAGCATCACGGGCTGGTGAACATGGGAAGGGGTTTGCTGTGGTTGCGGCAGAAATACAAAAGTTATCACAACAATCTGATTCTGCTGCAAGGGAAATTAAAGAAATTGTTAATAACTTAAGTTCACATTCAGAACAGACCCTGGACAGAGTTGAGGAAACAAGCATAATGATTGGAAAACAGGAAGAAAATATACTAAGTGCAGGAGAAAGTTTCCATAATGTAAGAAATGGGATTTGTGAAACAGCAGATGTTATGGCATACGTTATGGATAAAGCAAAACAGCTTGAGGATATAAGAATGGATACCGTTGCTATTGTCCAGAACTCAGCTGCTATTTCAGAAGAAAATACAGCAGGGGTGGCAGAAATTGCAGCGGAGATTGAAAATGTATATTCAGATATTGAAAATATATCAGCTAAAACTAAGAAATTACATAAACTCTCAGAAGAAATGAGCCAGAGATTAGAAATATTCAGCCTGGCAAAGTAAAAAATAACAAAATAAATATTTCTATAATAATTTACATAACATTTCTGCTGCAAATGCAGCAGCACATGATACTACTGCAACCATAAGCAGGCTTTTTCTGTTATATGCAAATAAAAGCCCTGTAGCTGTCCCTGCAATGCCTGGTATAATACCATCTGTTGAATAGATTACAGCTGGGAATGTCATTGCAGCAAGTACAGCATATGGAACATAATAAAGAAATGACTGGATAAATCTGTTTTTTACTTTATTTTGGCATAATGCGAATGGTAAAGCCCTTATAAGATATGTAACACCTGCCATTATTGCAAGGTATATAAAAAATTTTTCTGCTGGCATCATTCTTCCTCCGTTTCTTCTACAGGGTATAATATTGCACCAGCGGCAGATGCTAAAACTGCACATATAATTATTACAAACCCTGAAGATACTCTATTTAGTAATGGAATATATTTAAAACAACAGCTTAAAAGTGCAGCAATAATTATTACTACAAGGCATTTATGGTTATCCCTTGCCTGTGGGATAATTATTGCCATAAACATTCCATATATTGCTATTCCTAGTGCGCTGCTTAAAGCTGTGGGGATAACTTCACCAAGAAGTGCACCCGCTGCCGTGCCTGCTGCCCATCCTGCATATGGCATTGAAATTAAACCTGCCATATAATATTTGCTTATAGTCCTGTTTTTGCTTGCTGCCACTGCAAATATTTCATCTGTAATTCCAAATCCTGTTAAAAGTCTTGATATAATGTTAAAACTTTTGTCTGCCTTTTGTGATAATGATATTGACATAAGTGCATAACGCAGGTTAATAACAAATTGTGTCATTGCCATTTCAACCAGCCCGCCTGCTGTTACCATAATCCCAAGTCCTGCAAACTGCCCCGCCGATGTAAGGTTTGTCATTGAAATTAACAATGTCTGCCACCAGGATAAACCAGATGCAACACCCATAATTCCGAATGTAAAACTTACTGAAATATATCCAAGTGCAATTGGAATGCCATCATGGAATCCTTTTTTAATATACTTAATATTCTTTATACTGTTTACATTACTCATTTAGAAACTCCCAGTCTTATATTTGTCCATATATTTTGTATTTTATAACGGCGAATGCTTCACGTAAATAGCAGTTAGGCACTGTAAAAGCAACTGTCCTTGCACCTGTTCCAGATACATTTTCATACCCCTGTTTTAATGCAATCCTTTTTGCCCTGTAGATATGGAAATTATTACTTACAATCACAACTTTTGCAGATTTGTCTTTAATAATATCCATACTGTATTTAAAATTTTGTTCTGTATTTTTTGATTTTTCTTCTTTAAGGATTATACCAGGGTCAGCACCATTCTGCACAAGGTAATCTTTCATTGCCTGGCCTTCCGTTATATCTTCGCCTTTCCCCTGCCCGCCTGTTACAACAATTTTACAGCCAGGGTTATTCTTTATATAATCCAGTGCAGAATCAAGACGGTATTTAAGATTTCTGGAAACCTTAGTGCCATTTACCCTTGCACCAAGCACAATTACATAATCTGCACCTGGTTCTGGTTTCTGGAAACCATTTACTATAATTGTAAATTCTGTTATGGCAATTATAAAACATCCAGTAAAGGTAACAGTGTAAAAAACTGCCAGTAAAGGTTTCGGAATTACAATCTGGCGTTTTTGTATAATATAGTACAGCAGTGCTGCACCAGTTAATAAAATTCCTAGCAAAAGCCAGAAATAGGTAAATAGATTATTATTACCAGTACATAATATATAAACCAGAAAATATAATGTACTTGCAAATCCAAGTAAAGACAATATAATTGAAACCATAAAAATCTCCATGCCGTGCTTTGCACGGCACAAATAGTAATGAAAAATGCTGTTTTAGAATCATTTTTCACACTAATTCCTCATGCTACATCAGAATAACTGCTTACATTGCAGGGATATAATAATATAATTAGAAAATAAACTGCACCACTGCATAAGCTTTGTTATCTTCACCATTAAGGGAAACAAATGCCATATTTCTATCTCTGTATACAACAGGGATAATTTTATTGCCAAGAAGTGCCTGTCTTTTATATTCTACACGCAGTTCCTTTGCCCTTTCTTTTGTTCCAAGGGCAAACATTGCCATTCTTACATACTGTCCGTTATTTACATGATGGTTAGTATCGAGATGGTATTCCTTAACAGTAAAACTTTCACATGGGATACCATCCCCTGACAGTTTGATTTTTTTAGGTGCATAATCCATTTCCAAAGGTTCGTGCCTGCCATATATTTCACCAATGGCAGGTGTTATTATAGCAGGCCTTCCCTTTTTCATATCCATAAGCACCCAGTTTGAATTTGCCTTGGCGATTGTGCTTCCATTTCCGCCTGTTATAAGGAAATTGCGGAAGCCTACCATTTTATCATAGCCGTATGACTGTGTACCAACTTCTATACTTTCACCAAATGAAGGGTAATAACTGACAACTATCTGCCATGAACTTAAAACCCACATTATCTGGTTTTTATTTAAAAATTCTATGCCAGCCCCCAGGTCTTCTGATTCAAAATTAGTACAGTCCTGGAAATAGTTAATAATTGCATCCAGGCTTAAACAGCCCGTCTCATCTGTTTCACTATACCTTACACGGCTTTTAAATGTATACATAATCCCTCCATATTATATCTGGTATTGTGACATATATAAGTTATAATACAGCCCTTTCTTATCCAGAAGCTCCTGATGGCTTCCCGATTCCTGCATACCGCCTTTGTCTATATACATTATCCTGTCTGCATTTTTAATTGTAGAGAGACGGTGTGCAATAATAAATGAAGTCCTTCCTTTAAGAAGCCTTTCAAGTCCTTCCTGTAAAACAATTTCTGTTTCTGTATCAATGCTTGAAGTTGCCTCATCAAGTATAAGTATGGCAGGGTCCGCAAGTAATGCCCTTGCAAATGATATAAGCTGGCGCTGTCCTGCTGACAGCCTGCTGCCACGTTCATTTACCTGTGTATTATAACCATTTTCCATATTCATTATAAAATCATGTGCACATACAGTTTTTGCTGCTTTAATTACTTCTTCATCTGTGGCATCTTTGTTGCCATAGCGTATATTATCCATGATAGTGCCTGAAAATATAAAACTGTCCTGCATCATTACGCCCATCTGCCTGCGCAGTGAATTAAGACGTACTTTGGATATATCAGTCCCATCCACGAGTACCTTTCCACTGTCTACATTATAAAACCTGCTTAAAAGGTTTACTATTGTAGTCTTGCCAGCACCTGTAGGTCCTACTATAGCAATACACTGTCCCTGTTCTACATGGAAATTGATATTCTTTAAAATAACTTCCCCTTCTTCATAACTAAATGTAACATCCTCAAATGTAACATCACCCTTTATAGAAGGCATATCTTTTGCACCGGGTTCATCTTTTACCAGGACAGGCTCATCAATAGTTTCAAATATACGTTCAAGATATGATACTGCTGTCAGCACACTGTTATAAAAACTGGCTATAGTATTTATAGGTGCCCAGAACCTGCTTATATAAGCTGTAAATGCAAATATAACACCAATTTCAATTCCAGAGTTTTTTCCACCCATAATACTATAAACACCAACTACATATATAAAAGCAGTAGTAACTGTTGATATAAGGTCAACCATAGGCCCCATTGCAAAGTTAAAATATACAGCACGCAGCCATGCCTTACGGTAAAGGTTGCTTAAATCATTAAATATATCTGTATTTCTCTGCTCGCGCACAAATGCCTGTGTTACACGTATGCCATTTATGCTTTCTGCAATATATGCATTAAGGTTAGACTGTTTATTGCTCTGTATCTGCCATGCACGTCTTTGTTTACGTTTAATTATTATAACATAAACTGCAAGGACTGGAAGACCGCATAAACATATTAATGTAAGTCTGGGGCTCATAGCAAACATAAATATTAGTATAAAAACCAGGTTACATAAATCTGTTATTGTATTTAATATACCATTCGACAAAAGGTCACTTAAATTATTAACATAATTTACAACACGTACCTGTATTTTGCCATGTGGGCGGTCGTCATAATAACTAAAAGGAAGTTCCTGTAAATGTTTAAATATATCTTCTCTTAGCTGGTGTATAATATCCTGGCCTATCCTTGTTGTTACACTTATCTTTATTCTTGTGCTTATAACTGAGTATACCACAATAATTACTGCAAGCAAAGACAGAAATATAATTCCCTCTTTATCTTTTGCAGGAATATAAACATCCATTTCAAGCTGTAAAAATTTAGGCAGAAACATTCCAAGTGCAGATGAAGAAAGCATAAGGAAAAGCACAACAGCCATTCTTTTCTTATAAGGTTTAATATATCCTGCAAGGCGTTTAAGCTGGTTTATATCAAATTTATCTTCTAAAGTTTCGTCTATATCATAACGGTTTCTTGCCAAAACTGCCACCTCCTGTCCTAAACAGCACCCTGGCAGGCATTTCTTCTCCTTAATTCCGCCGCCATAGGGTACTGGTGGTAATAAACTGTTGAATAATAGCCATTTTTTGCTACAAGTTCTTCATGTGTGCCCTGCTCAACTATTCTTCCATTATCAAGTACAATAATCTTATCTGCATCCCTTATAGAAGAAATCCTGTATGCAATAATAAATGTTGTACATGAATGGTCTATATTTTCAAGCTGGCGCTGTATATAACTTTCTGTTTCCATATCAACTGCAGAAGTGGTATCATCCAGAATAAGTATTGAAGGCTCTTTAAGCAGTGCCCTTGCAAGTGAGATTCTCTGCTTCTGGCCGCCAGAAAGCCCCACACCCCTTTCACCAACCATAGTATCATAGCCATCTGGCATATTTTTAATGAAAATATTAGCATCTGCCATTTTGGCAACTTCTTTGACTTTCTCAAAACTACAGTCTGGTTTCCCGTATGCAATATTTCCCTCAATAGTATCTGAAAAAAGGAACACATCCTGCATTGCAATTCCTATATTTTCACGGAGCTGGTACATATCAAGGTCTTTTACATTAACCCCGTCTACAAGTATTTCACCATCTGTAACATCAAAGAAACGGCATAAAAGGTTAATAATTGTAGATTTGCCAGCGCCTGTAGTGCCAGTTATGCCTATAGTCTGCCCTTTCTTGACTTCAAAGCTTATATTGTGGAGGATATCTTCGTCATCTGCCTTATACGACACATTATTAAACACAATATCCCCTTCAAGTTTCTTTCTTCTTACAGGGTTAAGTGGTTTCTGTACATCAGGTTCCGCGCTATATGTAGCATATATTTTTTCTACAGACGTAGTAAATCTCTGTATATCATTAATCCACCATCCAGCCATGCGTAGCGGGACGGTAAGCATCCAGAGATATCCATTTACCGCAACAAGGTCACCCATTGTCATTCCGCCTTCCACTACCATTAGTCCGCCGGCTATCATAAGTATAATATTAAGTGCATTTGAAAAAAGTTCAAATATTGGTACATACTTTTTCCATATGCCTGCAGCGCCAAGTTCAGCATCACGGTATCTGTCATTTTCAACTGTAAACTTCTCCATCTCAAAATCTTCTTTTGCAAATGCTTTTACAACCCTGTTACCACTTATATTTTCCTGTACAAATGTATTAAGGCTTGAAAATGCATTACGGCAGTTTGTAAATGCAGGTTTAACACTTTTCGCCTGTGAATAAGTAGTCATTGCAGTAAGCGGAAGCACTATTACCATACAAAGTGCCATCTTTGCATTTGTAGCAAATATCATTACAAGTGCAAATATAAAATAAAGCACATTTTCATAAACAGTGTAAATAACATATGCAACAAAGTGGCGTATGGCATCCATATCGCCTGTCTGGCGGCTCATAAGGTCTCCTGTACGGTTTTTATTATAAAACGCAAAATCTTCCTGCAAAAGTTTGCGGTAAACTGTTTCCCTCATCTTGAACAAGACATTTTGTGAACTTGTTTCAAAAAGCACTTGTGAAAAAAACCTGCATATGCCTTTAACAATTACAAGTGCTATAAGAATAGCAACAAGTTTTCCAAGCAGTCCTGTCTGCCCGCCATTAATAACATCATCAACAATAAGTTTAGACACATAAGGCCCTGCTAAAGCAGCAGCTGCAAGTATCGTTACAAGCAAAAGCCCTGCTGCCATACGTATCCAGTATTTCTTTAAAAAAGAACCAAACCATTTCATTGGTGTCATGCGTTTATACCTCCTTTTTATAACAGTAAGTAAGAGTATATCACCAGTCATATTGCTATAATATAATAAATTTATCAAAAAATTGTATAAATCTCTTATTTTTTGCTTGGAATAAATATGTCAAAATTGTAACAAAGCGTTATATTTCCTGTACTTTTTAGAAAAAATAAACTATACTGGATATTGAATAAAATTATGACTAGAAGAAGCAGTTATTTATTTGAAAGGATAGCAGAATGAGGAACCTTTATGAATATAGTGACAGGCTTAATGCTCCACTAGTAGCATTTAACCATATAGCATCAAATGATAATTTTCCTGTACTGCCACACTGGCACTATTTTTTTGAGATTGTACATATACTGGAAGGTGAAGTAGAGGCTACATGTGGAAATTATGTCTATATCCTGCGTCCAGGTGATATAATAATATTTTTTCCACAGCTTGTACATTCAATAAATAAACTTAAAGATAACACTGGCAAAACATCTGGCCTTGATAAATCGAAAAGTGCATTTACTGCATCAAAGGAAAACCAGATGCTTCATCCTAAATATGATTTAAAGCATAATTCAATAATGCCAGTGCCAGAAGGAAAACTAGTTATGGAACAATATAATATAAAGTACCAGATAATAAAATTTGACATGAATTTCCTAAATATAAATACATGTTATAAGGCAAGGTTTCTTAGAATATTCCAGCTTGCGTATAACAAAAATCCTGAATATATTTATTTTTCTTCGGAAATGCTTAAAGACATTCCTGTATATAATATATTTAGCACCTGCATAAATGAAATGGAAAGCAGGAACTATGGCTATGATATAGTAGTATGTTCACACATATCGGTTTTATTATCATGCTTTGTAAGAAACTGGATGGGGCGGGGGCTTGATATAGATGAGGCAATAAGAATGCCAGACAACAAAGCCAGTGCATTTGCAGGAATTACAGAATATATTGAGAAAAATTATAATGAACCTTTAAAAATAAGCAGCCTTGCTGGAATGTGTGGTATGAGTTACTCAAATTTTGCCAAATTATTTAAACAGACATATCACCAGTCATGCAAGGAATATATTGAGTTTATCAGGATTAATAAGGCAGAAGACCTGGTTCTTATGACAAATTTAGACCTTACAAGTATAAGCAATGAAACAGGGTTTGCGGATTGCAGCCATCTTATACGTACATTTAAGAAGTGGAAAGGCATTACACCAGGACAGTTACGTAATAAAAAGTATTCATAGCCAATTAAATCCGAGGATTTTTGACACGTTTTTTTGTCAAAAATACAAGTTTTACAGTGCCATTTTGCACGTTTTTTATGCAAAATGTGTACATAACCAGTGCTGAAAGCAAGTGCTGGAAGCACTGCTAGTTACTATGAACAGCGTAGCTGTGAATAGTAACAATAAAAATGAAAAGTAAATTAAGTTTGTATAACATTGATTGACTTACATATTATATTGGAATATAATATGTGTTACTATTCACAGCTATGCTGTTCATAGTGGCAAACAGTGCTGGCCAGCACTAAAATGCACACATTTTGCAGAAAATCATGCAAAATGGCGCCATAAAAATAGTACTATAGAAATGGATTGATTTTATGAGCTTATGGAATAATTTCTTTGGGCACCTTTCAACTATATTACATCATAAAAAACTTGTACGCGGGCTTTGTTTCCGTGCAGGGCTTTATAAACAGGGTATTATGCATGACTGGTCAAAATACCATCCTGTTGAATTTCTTGCTGGTGTAAAATATTACCAGGGAGGTAAAAGAAGCCCCAATTTTGGTGAAAAAGAAGTTTATGGATATTCATCTGCATGGCTGCACCACAAAGGAAGAAACAGGCACCATTTTGAATACTGGATAGATTATTCATTAAAGCCGCAGGATGGTTTACAGGGAATGCCAATGCCTGAACGTTATATTATAGAGATGTTTTGTGACAGGGTTGCAGCAAGTAAAAATTATAATAGAATCTCTTATGATGACTCATTTCCGCTGGCGTACTATACTAAAAACCAGGACCATTATGTACTGCATCCTGATACCAGGAAACTTATTGAAAAGTTACTAAATATGCTTGCTGAAAAAGGGGAAGATGAAACTTTTAGATATATACGGAATGAAATAGACTGGAAACATTCACGGAAGTGGTAACTACTAATTAACTGGAGGATTTTTAATGAAGAAATTAAAACAATTTCTATTTAAGTATAAACATGCAATTATAATTCTTTACCTTCCAATATATATGGTATGGTTTGTATTGCTTGAACAGCGCACTGATGTAAAATTTAGTGAAGTCCATTGTATTATAGATGATTTTATACCATTTTGTGAAATATTTATAATACCATACCTTTTATGGTTTGTATATGTGGCAGCAAGCCTGGTTTTTCTTTTCTTCCAGACAAAATATATAGATGATTTCTACAGATGTGCTGCAATACTTGTTATGGGAATGACGACTAGTTTAATAATATATACATTTTTCCCAAATGCACAAAATATGCGTCCAGAATCCTTTGAGCGTGAAAATATATTTACTAATATAATATCAGTACTATATGCCACTGATACAGATACAAATGTATGTCCAAGCATACATGTATATAATTCAATTGCAATACATGTTGGCATAGCTACAAGCCAGTATTTTAAAAACAAAAGGTGGGTTAAAAACAGTTCTCTTGTATTATGTATATTAATATGTATGTCAACACTATTTTTAAAACAGCATTCATTTATAGACCTTGTGTGTGCTGTAGCATTATATATATTTTATTATATGATTATATACAAACCAGTACCTGTACACTATCATATGCCATACAGGAATTTAAACCAGCGTCATAAACTTGTGAAAAGTTTAAAACACCCCAGGGAATTGCAGTAAGATAAATATAATTTTTACACATATAAAAATTTCCAAACGTTTTTATAAACGTTTGGAAATTGCTTATAATAACAATTAATCAGTAGTTTGTCTTATTTTTTTCTAATAACAATATTGCCCTGTCACGTATCTCTTTATCCATAAATCCCATTGCCTCATCTGGCAAATCTTTGCCAGAAAGCCCTCTTTGTGCCCTGTCATAACGGTAAAACTGGATTGTGTATAGAGTAAAGAAATAAGAGGTATGTACATTGCCACTTCTTCTGAAAGCAGTTTTCTTTTCTTGTGAAGGCTTAATTTCTTTTATATCTTGTAACTTAACAATTATTGCATATGGGAAACCGCCTTCTAACATTGCATAGTGTTCTGATACAACAAATCTGGCTGGTGTATTTTTGGAGTTTGGACCTTTCATATCAAAGCTGAATGTCTTTTTTACATTACTTTCTGCTTCTAAAAATTCTTTTGCAAGCTGTTCTTTGTCAAAATTATCCAGACCCATCTTAGATATGGTTTTGTCTATCTTTTTAACATATCTTTTTGGTGATAAAGCAGGAAATAGTATTACAAGGTAAACCATACAGACAAATATCCCAATAAATAATCCTCCTGATGCACCTTCAATTACAGAATTTGCTGACACATTACCATTAGCAGCCGCCAGTCCGCCAAATAACAGAACAAGTATAATTATTGTAGCAGGAACTACCTTTAAAACTGACATTAATTTTACTTTATTACAATAAGCACCTATCCAGTCTTTTTCAACTTTTAGCCACTGTTTATATACATCCATATTAATTAATATTCTCCATAAAATTATTATTTAAGACTGTTGTGTACATATATTATACTAATCCCACCAGAAGTACCATACTTTAGAATCCATTAAACATCCTGCTACTTCTCCTAGTGTATAAGTTGCGGTACACTGGTATACCCTGTCAGTTGAAAATGCAAAATGTTCTTTAGCAAGTTCCCATGCCTCATCTTTGTCAGTTACAGGCTTTTCAACATAAAATTCTATAACATCATGTGTTATAACTGCTGGATATGCACCATATTTTTTATACCAGTAGCGGCATATTGTTATCATATCTTCTGGTGCAGGGCACTCATTCCATCCGCCAATAGGAAACCATCCTATAACTTTCCAAGGCTCGTCCACAGGAACTTCAAAAAGTATTGTTTCTTGTATTCCGTCATCCTCTGAAAACATAGCAAATGCAGATAATTCATTTATTGGCTCATTTTCTCCATATTCTTCTATAAAATCTTCATAGTCTTCTTCACTTTCAAAGTCATCAGCAGACACATTTCCAAATTCTCCTAAAAAGTTTTGCAGTTCACTTTCATCATCAGCAAAATCTTCTATAGACGAATTATACCATTCCTGTAAAAGTTCTTTCCCATTATCAGCAGCAGCATCAATAATTGCCTGCCTTTTTGTACTAGTAGTTTCTTCTTTAATATTTTCCTTATCTTCTTCTTCAAGATGAAACCACTCATCAAGAATATCATCACATGGTACTAAAACAGGTATAAAGCCTTCCTTCTTGCCACGTGCAATTTCTTCCAGATAAATCCTGTTTACCTCTTCTGTAGTACATGTTGTGTCAAAAACCTTATAATTACAGCCAATTACATCAATAATATTCTGTACTGCCTCCTTATAAGGCGCTTCTTTAAATAATGCCATATTTTTCTCCTTTCTTATTATACATAAATATACATAGTTAAAATACTAAACTATAGTATTATTATAGCATACAATAACTGTATAGTCATTATTTATTACATTTAATAACACATCCGTTTCCTGGCACAAAATAACTGGAAATTTTATTGTGTTTGTGTAATTTATTTATACATTTGTCTTTGATTTAATTCTGCGTTTTTCTGCAATTTTATCTGAAATATTTACAAGAAGAAATCCTAAACTTATAAACGCTATTATAACACAAAATACAATTAATTTACCTGTTATACTTTCCCTTATATATTCACCTGTTGTAGCTGCATTTTTTGAATAATAAATATGTTTATCTGTGTAAAATATGTATCTTTCAATTTTCTTTTTAGAAGCAACTGCTTCGAGCCCTGCTGATGCAGAATTTGAACCATATGCGTCAGATGTTTTCATGTAAAAAGATTTTCTGCTATTGTTAATCTCAACAACAAATTGCACATAATTAGTTATGGTTTCAGTAGTTCTTCTTTTATAATGTCTTTTAGAAGTTTTTTGCTTTACATTAACAGGTATTAAAACTTTGTTTCCTGCTGCTTCTATTTTAGGATAATCCATTATTTCCTGTATATTTATTAAAGTAAAAAATATAAAAGCTATTACAATAAATAATAAAACAAATATTAAACTTTTCTTGCTTTTTCTCATTTTTACCTCCGTTATTAAATATAATTTTATTAATACATGCCAGTTTATTGTATTATAACATAAAATTCTAATGCATAAAACAGATAATAAAAATATAACTTTTTTCTTGTTTTTTATTATACAAGGGGTTATAATCCAGTTAATAAAATGTATTGGGAGGCATTATATGGAATTAATTAGAAGTTTAAGGAATAATGATGAAATAACAATTAATTTATTTGGCAAAGAGGAAAGTGTTGAGGTTTTTTCTACTGGTGATAACAGTTTTGATGATGAAGGGGATTCTAAGGAGGAAGGCTTTCCTCTAAATGATGCAGAAATTGAATGCCTGAACTGGTTTATTGCAAATGTTGATATATGTGATTACAAAAAGGAAATTACAGAATATTGTAATGAGCAGTATTATGCAATTGGTGATAAGCAGATAACAGAGGCAGACCTTGAGGACGAAATTTGTATTTCGGCAATTGCAATTAATATTGGCGGGGTAATAGAATCATATGACGGATTTGTTTATCCAGAAATATCATTTTTAGGAGAGTGTGAATGTGACCCTGAACATGGTATATGCATCGGTTTCAGGGATAAGAAGTTCTTAGGCATAGATGCACAGGACTGGGCTTTATAAAATAGCCAGATGGAGGCTGCATGGAAGGATTAATCCATATTTATACTGGTACAGGAAAAGGGAAAACAACTGCCGCTGCTGGTCTGTCAATACGTTTTGCAGGCAGTGGCGGCAGGGTTTTATTTACACAGTTTTTAAAAAATGATAATTCAAGTGAACTGGCTGTCCTGAGGCGGATTGGGAATATCGTATTTTTGCCATCAAATGCTTATTTTGGGTTCACACGTTCAATGACACCAGAAGTAAAGGAGAATGCCAGCAGGCATTATAATAATTATTTTGCAAAAATACTTGATGAAGTATTTTCTAATAATTATGGGCTTCTTGTGCTTGATGAAATAATTGTAGCAGATAATGCCGGGCTGGTAGAACATAACAAGATTATAGATTTTCTTGGAAATAAACCAGATAACCTGGAGGTTGTGCTTACTGGACGCAGCCCGTCAGAAGATTTACAGGATATGGCAGATTATATATCTGATATTGTAAAAGTAAAGCACCCATTTGATAAAGGGATTTCTGCCCGTACAGGAATCGAACAGTAAATAAGAAAAAATAAAAACAAATAATAAAAAGTTACGAAAACCAGCGGAGAGGCAGTTTATGAAAGCAGGACTTGAGAATATTACACCATATGAAATCGAAAAAAGAAGCATGGAGATTATTTCACAGGAACTTTGTGCACTTGGCATAACACTGGATAAGGAGAAAGAACCTGTTATTAAGCGTGCAATACATGCATCTGCTGATTTTGATTATGCGCGGAACCTGTATTTTTCAAAGAATGTAATACAAAAGGCATTAAATTTACTAAAAAGTGGGACAAGTATTGTTACTGATACTAAAATGGCAATGTCTGGAATTAATAAAAAGACATTATCCAGATATGGCATTAAAGTTTATAATTTTATAGATGATGAAGATGTTGCAATAGCAGCAGGGCAAAATCATACTACACGTTCAGCAGCATGTATAGATAAAGCATTTGCAATGGACAAACCTGTTATATTTGTAATAGGGAATGCCCCGACTGCCCTTGTACGCATATATGAATTTTATAATGAAATGTGTCTTAAACCAGCCATGGTTATTGGTGTTCCTGTGGGTTTTGTAAATGTAGTACAGGCAAAGGAATTAATTATACAAACGGAAATACCATGTATAATAGCAAGGGGGCGTAAGGGCGGAAGTAATATAGCAGCAGCAATATGCAATGCTCTTTTATATATGCTGTAACCTTTAACGTAACAGTCCAGCCTTCCATAAAAATGTGTACATAACCAGTGCTGGAAGCACTGCTATGTTACTATTAAGCCATAAGGCTGGATAGTAACCCTTTAACAAGCATATTCAAGTTTACAATATATTTAAGTGGTTAAATAATTATATAGATTTGAGGTAATTATGAAGAACGGAATTTTGGTAGCTAGTTTTGGAACCACATATAAAGAAGCAAGGGAAATTTCACTTAGGGCAATAGAAAGAACAATTTCTTTAAGGTTTCCAGGTTTTGCTGTTTATAAAGCATATACAAGCAGTATTGTAAAAAAACGTATACAAGAAAATGAAGGGGTCTTTATACCTGATGTTTTACAAGCATTACAGCAAATGTATGAAGATGGAGTAGAAAATGTTTATATACAGCCAACACATATGATTCCTGGTGAAGAGTATAATAAAATATCTGATATGGCTGGCCAGTATAAAGATATGTTTAATATTATAAAAGTTTCGGTGCCGCTTCTTAGTTCTTATAATGATTTTGAAGTTGTAGCAGATATTCTTGGCTGTTATTATAATTTTAATGAAACAGGGAAAGACAAAGCAATTGTACTTATGGGGCATGGAAGCGGGCATGATGCTAATAAATGTTACAGCCAGTTCCAGGATGTATTAATACAAAAGGGATTTACAGATGTGTTTGTTTCGACTGTAGAGGGAATCCCTGCCTTCGGTGATTTATTAAATGAATTAGATAAATATAAATATAAAGATATAACTTTAATACCTTTTATGGTAACTGCTGGAGACCATGCACATAATGATATGGCAGGCAGCAGCAAAGACTCATGGAAAAACATGCTGGAAAGTATTGGATATAATATTACTGTTGTAACGCATGGAATTGGGGAACTTAAAGAAATACAGGATATTTATTCCGGGCATCTTGAAAGTATAGTTGGCAGCAGTATTTAGGAAGGTTTTATTTATGGAACTGGGTTATGTATATAAAAACCATAAAAAATTAAGATGTGGTTATACAACAGGAACATGTGCTGCTGCTGCGTCTAAGGCTGCTGTAAGAATGTTAATTACAAAGATACCTGTTAAAGAAATAGAGGTTTTTACTCCAAAAGGTATAACACTTACGCTTGAAGTACTTAATATTTGCATAACAGATAAGTATGCAGAGTGTGCAGTTAAAAAAGATGCAGGGGATGATGCAGATTGCACTAATGGAATACTGGTTTATTCCAGGACAGAATTTCTGCAAGATGGTATTGTGATAGATGGTGGTAAGGGTGTAGGCCGTATAACAAAGCCTGGGTTTGGGCAGCCAGAAGGAGCAGCTGCAATTAACAGTGTTCCAAGAAAAATGATTACAGAGGCTGCTTTAAGTGAACTTGAGGCGGCTGGCTGTGAAACAGGGCTTAAAATAATTATTTCTGTGCCAGATGGTGAGGAAATTGCTAAAAAAACTTTTAATCCAAGGCTTGGAATAGAAGGAGGAATATCAATACTTGGTACAAGTGGTATAATAGAACCTATGAGCGAGAGGGCATTGCTTGATACTATTTATATAGAATTGAAACAGAGAAAAGCCCAGTCCAGAGGAGTGCTTTTAATTGTACCAGGAAACTATGGTAAAAATTTTGCAAGGGATACATGGGGAATTGATTTGGAACATGGGGTTAAATGCAGTAATTTTATAGGTGAAACACTTGATATGGCACTTATGCTTGAATTTAAGAAGATATTATTTATAGGGCATATTGGCAAGCTTGTAAAAGTGGCAGCAGGTATTATGAATACACATTCATGTGTAGCAGATGCAAGAATGGAGACTTTATGCTCATGTGCAGTTCTTGCAGGATGCAATATGGAGACAGCCAGGAATATTCTTTTATGTGCAACAACAGATGAAGCAGTATTTCTGCTTAAAGAAAATGGCATATTAGATAAGACAATGGATATTATGCTTGACAGGATTGTTTCTAATATGAGGCACAGGACAGAAAATAAAATTGAGATTGAAGTAATTGTATTTTCTAACCAGGCAGGTATGCTTGCAAAATCAGATATGGCTTTGGAATTTATAAAATCAATTAAAATGCAGGATAGTAGTTATTAGTTAAAATATTAAAACAGGAGATTGTGGGAAATATTGGAAAATGGAACATTATATGGCACTGGTACAGGTCCAGGAGACCCTGGATTAATAACATTAAATGCCATAAGGACAATAGAAAAATGTGATTATATTGCAGTACCAAATACAGTTAAAGAAAAAGCCTTAAGTTACCAGATAGCACTTGCGGCAGTGCCATGTGTCCGGGATAAAAAATGTATCTGTGTAGATATGCCAATGGTAAAGGATAAAAATATACTAAAAGAAAGCCATATAAAAGCGGCGGATAAGATTGCTGCTATACTTGGTAAAGGACACGATATCTCGTTTCTTACACTTGGTGACCCATCAATATATTCAACTTATATTTATATACATAATATAATAAAATCTATGGGTTACCAGACAGAAATTATAAGTGGTGTCCCGTCATTCTGTGCTGCATCTGCATTACTTAATGAGGGGCTTGTAACAGGTTCTTCAGAACTTCATATAATACCATCCTCCTATGGTGTAGATGAGGCATTAAAGCTGCCAGGTACAAAGGTATTAATGAAGGCAGGCAGAAAATTACCTGTAATAAAAGAGAAGCTGGAACAGAATAATATTTCCGCAGTATTAGTTGAAAACTGTGGCATGGAAAATGAACATATATATAATTGTGCTGGAGATATTCCCCAAAATGCAGGTTATTATTCACTGGTTATAATTAAGGAGGATTAATTTAATGGTTAATTTTGTTGGTGCTGGTCCTGGTGCAAAAGACCTGGTAACTATACGTGCATATAAACTTATTGCCAGTGCAGATATAATAATTTATGCTGGTTCACTAGTAAACCCGGAACTGCTAGAGTATGCAAAGAAGGACTGCCAGTTTTATAATAGTGCAGGAATGACGCTTGAAGAGGTTATAGGTGTAATGTCAGATGCAAGCAGGAAAGGTATTGAAGTAGTGAGGCTTCATACTGGTGACCCTTGTATATATGGTGCAATAAGAGAACAGATGGACAGGCTGGATGCCCTTGGCATACCATATGCATACTGCCCTGGTGTAAGTTCATTTTGTGGTGCCGCTGCTTCATTAAACATTGAGTACACACTTCCTGGTATATCACAGAGTATTATAATTACACGTATGGAGGGAAGGACTCCTGTACCAGAAAAAGAAAGCATAGAAAGCTTTGCGGCACATAATTCAACAATGGTACTGTTTTTAAGTGCAGGCATGGCAGGGGAATTAAGCCATAAGCTTATATCAGGAGGATATGCTGGAGATACGCCAGCCGCCATAGTTTATAAAGCGACCTGGAAAGAAGAAGAAAAGTATATCTGTACAATAGAAACATTAGAAGAAACAGCAAAGAAACACAATATTAACAGGACGGCACTTATAATAATAGGGGATGTGTTAGTGCCAGGTAGTTATAACCGCTCAGAATTATATAATCCATATTTTACAACAGGATACAGAAAGGCTTTAACAGAAGAGTAATTATATAAATAATGTATGGAAGAATATTTAGTAATATATATTCTTCCATTTTTTAATGGAATTCTAATTATAATAAAATATTCCATATAGCCTGTATAAGTGGCTATATATCCTTAATATATTGCATTTTATCTTAAAATATGGTAATACAATAATAGCAGCTACAATAAAGTATATGTATAACAAATAAAAAAATACGTAAGCAGAATGGAGGAAGGTTTATGAAGAAGTTAAAGTGTTTAAAATGTATTCAGAAATACCAGATAATACAAGAAGAAGAGACCTTACAGGCTATGGTAGTTCTTCAAAACAAGTAATTTATTGGTAAGAAAGAGGTGATAAAAATGAGAAAAAAGATTAGAAATATAATTATAGTTAGTATCTTATTTTATATAGCTGTAATATCTGGTTATTTTTATAAAAAAAGCAATACACTTAAAGAACTGCCAGTTTATGAGAATACAGCGGTTTATCCTAAATTTACATTACCACAGTTAACAGATAAAGCTTCATATATTGTAAATGCAAGGGTTATTAATGTTGGAAAGACAATTAATAATGAAATCCCAGTATCACTTACAGGAGATCCAGATGATATATCAGAAACTTTGTATACACCTGTAACACCTATAACTTTAAAAATTAAAAATAAATTGAAAGGTGAGATTAATACAGATACGGTTACATATTATGAAGATGGTGGAATTACTCCATCATATGTACAGTTACCAAGTGGTTATGCCATGGAAGAAGGAATGGATGTAATATTATTTTTAAATGATGAAGGTTATTGCTGGGGAGCGCAAAGTATTTTTCCTGTGACTGGCAACTCGGTGATATTAAGTAATTCCGCCTTAGAATATGTAAATAACAAGGATGTATCAGTTATAAATAAAGATAGCATAAAATCAGATATTAGAAGCCAGATTGATATAGATAGGGTGAAGGTCATGGATATAGAAAAGTTTATGTCTGTTATTGATTCGATAATTGGTTAATTGGGATTTCTTACAACATTATAACCAGGATGAAATCATTGCTGCCATCAAGGAATACAATGACCTGGTTTTACATTTACAAAAGGCAATGCCAAGCTCATGCAGGTTTACAGAACTGTTAAGTTTCGTACAAATGCAGGAAAATAGAAACATTTTTCTGAAATGGGAGATTATTTATTAAAGGGATTATCTGTTGTAATAGAAAGGCTTATCTGGTAGTTTTAATTAGCAGTATATACTTAATATATTATAAATAATAGTTATAGAA
>JAAWKM010000250.1 GCA_022797375.1 Lachnospiraceae bacterium | reverse complement strand
CTTCCTTGTGTGGCTATAATTCCAGTGCATTAAAGGAGTTAAAAAAATACGTGGTTTCTGGAAGTTTTGATGTAGAAAATATAAAAGAAGATGAAATTATACTGGCAGTATTAAGTATGGAAAATATAAAAGAAGATGATATTCCTGGCTGGTATAAGGAAGGTACAAAACTTATGGAATACAAATCTGGTGATAAAATTACAATAAAATACCGTGCGGATTTTGATACTGGCAGCTATGAATATGAGGCACTGGAGGATAAGGGCAGATATATTTATAAAACATATAAAGTTGCTGCTGTTGTTTCATTTGAATATATGTATGGAAACCGTACAGACGTATATCCACGTATGATTACAAGTGACAGGAATATACAAAAAATAATTCCTGATGGCTGTTACCATTGCATTTACATTGATACCAGAAAAGATATGCAGACAGCAGATAAAAAGGAACTTGAAAGAAAACTGGTAAGTACAGGTGCTGGGTTTAATGAGGTATCAGTACGCAGCCTGGAAGACAATATTAAACAGAATGAAATGTTTTACCACAAGCAGATGGTTTATATATACGGCATTGCCCTGGCAGTATTTATCCTTGTTCTTGTAAATATGGCAAATAACCTTGAGTACCGCATGTATTCAAGAACACGTGAAATATGTATGCTGCGTGCTGTTGGAATGAGTGTATTAATGGCAAGGGAAATATTCTTAATTGAAAATATGGTACTTGGGCTTGTGGCTGTGGCTGCTTCATATTTTATATCACATCCAGTTTTACATTATATTTATAAAACATCAGACATGAAACTTTATGGGCACAGGTTTTCATTTAATTATACTGCTTTCATCCTGGTTTCAATAACAGCGCTGGTATTATGTATAGTGCTTTCCCTGGATATATTAAAATCATGGAAGACAAAACAGATAATGGAAGCAATGGGAAAAGCGGACTAAATACTTAAAAAGCAGTCTGCCTGCCAGATATGGTTATAACAGGCAGACTGTATTTTTGTACCAGTTTATTTTGCAGTTTCCTGTGCAAGTTCTTCCAGGTACATCCACCTGTCCATTTTTTCGGAAATATTGTCTGTAAGTTCTTCTTTTTTAGCAGAAAGTTCATTAAGCTTTACAAAATCATGTGAATATTTTAAAATTTCTTTTTCTGTTTCTTCAAGCGCTGCTTCAAGTTTTGCAATATCTTCTTCTATAGTTTTATATTCTCTCTGCTCGTTATAAGACATTTTTTTCTTTTTTTCCTGTCCGTCTTTCCAGTTGTTTTTGTTCAGTTTTTTAGGGTTGTCCTGCTGTTTTGCAGTTTCCTTTGTACCAATTCCTGCATCTGTAACAGAAAGTTTTCTGCCAGAAGCATTAATATAGTCAGTATATCCGCCTTCATACTGTTTAATTATGCCATTTCCTTCAAATGATAAAATCCTTGTAGCAATACGGTCAAGAAAATATCTGTCATGCGAAATTGCTATTACAATACCATCAAATGTATCAAGGTAATCTTCAAGTATAGAAAGTGTTGTTATATCAAGGTCATTAGTCGGTTCGTCAAGCAGAAGCACATTTGGGGCTTCCATAAGTATCCTTAAAAGGTAAAGCCTGCGCTTTTCACCACCTGAAAGCCTGCCAATTAGTGAATACTGCTGTTCTGGAGGGAAA
Organism: Lachnospiraceae bacterium; assembly: GCA_022797375.1. Classification (GTDB taxonomy): domain Bacteria; phylum Bacillota; class Clostridia; order Lachnospirales; family Lachnospiraceae; genus Butyribacter. The sequence goes on along the minus strand of JAAWKM010000250.1, from coordinate 1,386 downwards.
AGGAAACGCTCAAGCATAACAGATGCACTGGCAGTACCATCAGTTGTTTTTATAACTTCCCCTCCTTCACGTATATAATCAATTACACGCATGGAGTTATCCATTGCTTCATTTTTCTGGGAGAAATAACCAGTTTTTACAGTCTGTCCAGTAATAACTTCACCACTGTCAGGTTTTAAGTTACCATAAATAATATTCATAAGGGTAGACTTGCCGCAGCCATTTGCGCCAGTTATGCCAATTCGGCTGTCACGCAGGAATATATAGCTGAAATCTTTTATTACAATATTCCCGTTAAAAGCTTTGCTAATGTTATTAAGCTCTATTGTAGTTTTTCCAAGTCTTGAAGATACAGAACTGATTTGCGCTGCTGCATCAGTTACAGGTGCTTTGGCATCACGCAGGGCTTCGTAGCGGGCAATATGTGCTTTCTGTTTAGTAGAGCGTGCCCTTGCGCCGCGCTGCATCCATGCAATTTCAGTACGCAGTATGCTCTGGCGTTTACGTTCAGTAGCACGTTCTATTTCCTCACGCTCTGCTTTTCTTTCAATAAAGCCAAGGTAATTACAATTGTAGCTGTACAGGCTGCCTTTATCAATTTCAACTATGCGGTTTGTCACACTGTCAAGGAAATAGCGGTCATGCGTAACCATAATAAGCCCGCCACGGTAATTTATAAGGTATTCTTCAAGCCATTCTGCCATTGCACTGTCAAGGTGGTTAGTAGGCTCATCAAGTACCAGGACATCAGCAGGTGTAAGAAGGGTGCGCACAAGGGCAATTCTTTTTTGCTGTCCTCCTGAAAGATTTGATATATTCTGGGAAAAGTCTGTAATTCCAAGCTTGCTAAGCAGTTTTTCCGCTTGTGGCATAAACCCGGATGGTTCACCAGAAATATCTTCTTTTAAAGGAAGGGCGGCATCAAGTACACAAAGCCCTTCATCAAACAAAGGGGTCTGTGGCAGATAACCTGTCCGGAGGTTCTGGGCAGTAGTAACTGTGCCCTGGTCAGGTTCTTCAATGCCAGCAATAATCTTTAAAAGAGTTGATTTGCCAGTACCATTTATGCCAACAATGCCAGTTTTTTCATTGTTATTAAGATAAAAGGAAGCATCATCAAAAAGAAGACGTCCAGTATATGTGTGTGTAAGGTGCTCAACAGAAATAAGAGTCATAATAATCCTCCGTAAAAATCTTAAATAATACAATATAAAACAATATTGTTATTATACTTTATCCAGGAGGAAACAACAATAGTTTATTTGGTGGCATCCACGTCCGTCTGACAGCACAGGATAACTGGAAATAGTGTGAAAAATGATTCTAAGACAGCAAAAAACGCTGTCTAACAATCATTACAATTTCACACAAGAAAAATGCAAAAAC
>JAAWKM010000047.1 GCA_022797375.1 Lachnospiraceae bacterium | reverse complement strand
AAAGCCTCAGACAACAGACACTGTTTTTGTGGCTGTTAGCTGCTGTTTTTGCAGCGGTCTGTGGATTGTCCTGTGGAGTGGCTGTGAATAGTAACATAAAATTTCCAGTTATTCTGTGCTGGCAGAGGGACGCAGGGTTTCTGTGTCCAGGTTAAACATTATTCCACGACAGGTGCACGCTCCCGCTACATCAGCCCACACAACGGCAAATATGGCAAATACTGCCATGTGGTATGTGGAACTTATCGCTACAAATTTGCAATAAAAACCAGAATAATAAGATGATTGGATATATTAGTTTTAAATAGCACATATTATTTTATAGTTTCTTTATATATTTCATCAAGTATGCATACCGCAACATCTTCTTTATCCATTCTGCCTAATTCCTTATAACCATCTTTTGTAATAATTGTTACTACATTGGTTCCTGTACCAAAACCGGCACCTGCTGTTTTAAGATTATTGGCAACAATCATATCTGCATTTTTAGCAGCAAGTTTTTTCTTGGAGTTCTCAAGCAGGTTTTCTGTTTCCATTGAAAAACCACATAAGAACTGCCCTTCCTTTTTGTTTTCACCGAGATATTTTAAAATATCAACAGTACGCTTTAACTTAATATCTAAATCCCCTGTCTTTTTCTTTATTTTTTCATCTGAAGTTGTTAGCGGGGTATAGTCTGCAACGGCTGCCGCTTTAATTATTATATCACTGTTCTCTGCATGTCTGGCCACTTCTTCAAACATTTCTGCTGCACTTACTACATTTATAATTCTGGTAAAAGCAGGACGTTCCAGGTTGCATGGCCCGCTTACCAGCGTAACTAAAGCCCCTCTCTGCGCTGCCACCTTGGCAAGGGCATAACCCATACTTCCTGTAGAATGGTTGCTTATAAACCTTACAGGGTCAATAGCCTCAACTGTAGGCCCCGCTGTAACAAGCACCCTTTTTCCCTCGAAATCCTTTTCAAAACGTATTTCCCTTAAAATATAACTAAGAAGCACTTCTTCTGATGGCATTTTGCCAGTACCAGTATCCTTGCACGCAAGAAGCCCGGTATCAGGCTCTATTACTACTATACCATGCCTTTTAAGCTTTACAATATTTTCCTGTACTATTGGGTTTTCATACATATTTGTATTCATTGCAGGCGAAACTATCTTTTTACATTTACATGCAAGCAATGTTGTTGACAACATATCATCCGCAATGCCACATGCCATTTTACCAATTATATTGGCAGAAGCAGGCGCAACCAGCACAATATCTGCTTTCTTAGCTATTGAAACATGTTCAACACTAAACTGGAAATTCCTGTCAAACGTATCTATAAGACATTTATTACCTATTAGTGTTTCAAATGTAATTGGATTAATAAAATTAGTGGCATTCCTGGTCATAAGCACATGTATGTCTGCATGGAGCTTTGATAACATGCTTGCCAGATTAGCAATTTTATATGCAGCTATGCTTCCTGTAACACCTAATAATACTGTTTTTCCTTTTAGCATAAGACACCTTTCACTTCATCATTTCTTCTGTTAATTTTCCATATTTTTCATAAGAAGAAATTTTGCTTATTTTATTGTTTTCATCAACAAATACAACTTTTGGTTTATGGTTCTTAACTTCCCCATCTTCCATCTGGCAGTAACACATAATAATTATATGGTCTCCTGGCTGTACCTGCCTGGCAGCTGCCCCATTAAGGCAAATCATTCCGCTTCCTGGCTCTCCTGCTATTGTATATGTTCCAAACCTGTTGCCATTTTCAACATCAACTATTTGTACAAGTTCATATTCATATATACCTGCTGCCTGCATAAGTTCCGGGTCAACTGTAATACTTCCCACATAATTTAATTCAGCCTGTCTTACAACAGCACGGTGTATTTTGCCTTTTAACATTGTAACTAACATATATTCCCCCCTGTAGCTTAGTCATTTAAAGCAATAAAGTTATCTATAAGCCTTGTCTTTCCTATAAATACAGCAACTGCAGCCAGAACTGGGCCGTTAATATTTTTAACAGGCTCCAATAAATCCCAGCTTACAACCTCAACATAATCAATTTTTGCAAGAGGTTCAGCACTAATTATAGAAGCCACTGTTTCCTTTATCCTGGCGGCATCCCTTTCACCTGCTTCTATAAGCCTCCTGCCTTCTGAAAGTGCCTTGTTTAATACAAGCGCTGCCTGCCTTTCTGCTTTGCCAAGATAAGTATTACGTGAACTTTTGGCAAGCCCGTCTTCTTCCCTTATAATTGGACAACCTTTAATTTCTATTCCATAACTTAAATCATCAGCCATATGGCGTATAACTGCAAGCTGTTGTGCGTCTTTCTGCCCGAAATATGCCCTGTCTGGCATTACAATGTTAAACAATTTTGCAACTACTGTACACACTCCCCTGAAATGCACTGGCCTGCTTTTGCCACAAAGCCCTCCTGTAAGTGTATCCATATCTACATATGATGAAAAACCATTATGGTACATTTCAGAAGGTTCCGGATGGAATATTAAATCCACTCCCGCTTCCTCACATAAAGCAGCATCCCTGTCCATATCCCTTGGATAACTTTCCAGGTCTTCCGAAGGCCCAAACTGCATCGGGTTTACAAATACGCTGGCAACAACCCTGTCATTTTCGGAAACTGCACGTGTTATAAGGCTTTTATGCCCTTCATGCAAATATCCCATAGTTGGCACAAGACCTACAGAAAGCCCCTGCCTTTTCCATTCATTAACCTGCTCTCTCACTTCTTTAACAGTTACTGCAATCTTCATATCTGTGTCCCGTCCTTTTTAATATAATTTTCCAAGCACTTCATCATCAATCTTAAATGTATGCTCTTCTGATGGGAATGTCCCGTCTGCTACTTCTTTTTTATAGTCTGCAAATGCTTCTCTCATAACAGCACCCACATCTGCAAATTTCTTTACAAATTTTGGCATATAAGCAGAAAACATCCCCAGCATATCCTGGTATACAAGCACCTGCCCGTCACATCCGTTTCCGGCACCTATTCCTATAGTTGGTATGGCAAGCTTCTTTGTAATAAGCGTGGCAAGTTTTGCAGGAATACACTCAAGTACAACTGCAAATGCGCCTGCTTCCTGTACTGCCAGTGCATCTTCAATAATATTCCTGGCATCTTCTTCACTCTTTCCTTGTACCCTGTTCCCTCCTAATGCATTAACAGACTGCGGGGTAAGCCCAAGGTGTGCCATAACAGGTATTCCTGCATCTGTAATTGCCTTAATCTGCGGGCACACATTCCTGCCGCCTTCAAGCTTTACCGCACCAGCACGCCCTTCTTTCATAAGCCTTCCTGCGTTAACCAGTGCATCATACTCATTTGTCTGGTATGACATAAATGGCATGTCAACAACAACCATTGTAGTCTTCGTTCCCCTTGAAACAGCTGCGCCATGATGTATCATATCTTCCATTGTTACGGAAACTGTATCTTCATAGCCAAGAATTGTATTTCCAAGCGAATCACCTACAAGAATAGCATCAATCCCTGCTTCATCCATAAGTTTTGCAGTAGAATAGTCATATGCCGTCAGCATTGAAATTTTTCTGCCTTCCTCTTTTGCCATCTGGAATGTCCTTACTGTATTTTTCATTGTTAATAACCATATCCTTTCTGCTATTCCGCAATAATTTATTACTATTCATGTCTTTACCATTTAATAATAAATAGTAACAACCATTTCTATTTATACAAACATGTCTTTGATTTCTTTATAATCCTTTTGGGGATTTTTTTCCTCTGAAATAGACACAAGCACTTTGCCAAGATTTTTATATATATTATTGATATCTTCATTTTTTAAAATACTAAAATGCCTCTTCACAGTAGATATATCCCCACGCTCAACCGGACCTGTAAGTGCACGGACTGTTCCATTTTCCAGTACAGAGTTTATGTTATTAAGGGTTACAGGTGCCAGAAGTTCCATTGCATCACTTTCGTTAAATCCACATTCTTTAAGAAGATGTAATGCTATATGCAGGACTCCTGTAACGTAATTACTTGCAAATACTGCAGCAGCATGGTATTTAGCTTTATCACATGGATTAATTATAAATACCTTATGATGCAGCATCTCAAAAAGCTTTTTCATTTCCTGTACTGCCCTTTCCTGTCCTTCAACAGACAGACATGCCGTATTAAATTGTAAATAGGATTTATATTTACTGCTGAATGCATACATAGGATGTACTGAACAGCAGGATGCACCTGTACTGCCAGCATTTGAAAAAATACCAGATGATAATGAACCACTAAAATGACAGACAATCTTATCTTTTATATTATAATGTTTTAAACACTCCCACACTTCACTAATAACACCGTCTGGTGTAGTGATAAATATTGTATCACAATTATTTACAAGGGTTTCTAAATCACAAAAAGCCCTGGACTGTGTAAAAGTCGCCGCATCGTCAGCGCTCTGCCATGTCCTGCTATAATAGCCGGCAACAGTGGCATACCCATTAAGATATTTCCCAAGGGTACAGCCAGTCCTGCCAGCCCCAATAAAGCCAATAACCAATTAACCACCTCTTTGCTGTAAAATGCCATAATGGTGGTATTTTATCATCTGATGCAGTTCCAAATATGGATACCACTCAGCAACTACGTTAGATAATATCACAAGAAAAACGGTTTGTACAGTTTTTTTTGCATCCAGAACACGTCTGTTTCATAAAATTTCCAGTTATTCTGTGCTGGCAGACCCATAACTATAACTGGAAATTTTATTGTGTGTTAAATTATTTAGACAAACGGGAGACATTGTAATAATATTTATATGGCAACAAATAGAATAAATGCTGTTATATTGCAACTACCTTGTTCTTGCCCGTTTTTTTTGCTTTGTATAAAGCAGTATCAACCCTTGTACACAATGTATCAATATTGTCATCTTCCCTTGCCTGTGTTACCCCTATGCTTACTGTCTGTGTCCTTACCACTGGAAAACCTGTATTAGCAAAGCACTGTCTTATAAGGTCTGCTATTAGTGCCGCTGCTGCAACATCAGTATCATTTAAAAGCAGCATGAACTCCTCTCCGCCCCATCTGCCAGCAGAAAGCCTTTCTGTATAACTTGCATGTTCACTATTAAGTAAATCCGCAAGAGCCATAATTACGGCATCTCCCTCCTGATGTCCATATGTATCATTTACCTGTTTAAAATTATCTATATCAAACATAGCTACAGAAAACTTTTCATTACGGATATTCCCAAGCTTTCTCTCTATCTGTGACTGTATTTCCTTGCGGTTATAAAGTCCTGTCATTCCATCAATTATTGCTGCTGTCTTTAGTTTTTCATTAGCAAGGCCAAGTTTCCTGTTTATTTCTTCTAGTTCCAATGATGTAACACTTATAAATGTAGCAAGCCTTGATACTAAAGGTATTTTGGAAAGCACTTTTTCACCAGCTGGCATACTGGCATATGGTGTTTCTTTTTTCTTTCCTTCCCTTAACCCTGCTATTACAAGAGTCACATTATGCTGGTTCAGATTCCCCTTTGTACGCAGGAATTCCCCATGTGAGAAAAACCCTGATGACGGGGAAATATTTTTAAATGGATATATTTCATATGTTGGCTCTTTTGAAGTCCAGAATGTGCGTCTTGCTGCACATGAAAAAATATGCAGTATATCAGGCTGGAATTCATATATCCTTTTACTGTCTTCTTTAATACTTTCAATAATTGTACCTGGGTCACCATACGATATACGCACAACAGAACCTATATCCATATCTGAAGTCATTGTAATAGAACCATCTGCATTGCTTGCAACAGGTGTACGCAATATAGTTGTTCCATTATGTTCATAAAATAGCGGGAACTCTAAAGTATTATAAAAGAAATTTTCATCATTTTGTATATTAAGGTATTTATGGTAAACATCATAAGCCGGAATTCCATCAAGTTCATGTAAAATACACCCATCAGATTTCGTAACATGGAACTTCCTTCCAAGAGGTTTCCAGCCAGTGACATTTATTGAGTCAACATATAAGTCACTTCCACCATAAAATATTACCACTACCGAATTTCCAGAATACTCCCCGTTTTTTGAAAATACACATGAATCATCACTTGTAATATCATCACTACATGCAACACCTCCAAAAATCTGGATATCCTGTCTTACCTCCCTTAATCCGTCACAAAAACGCGTAGAGGAATGTTCTGGAATGGTAAAAAACAGCTCAATTGCTTTTACCCAGGGATTTGCCCTTGTATTTTCCAGTATCTTCCATGTAATACTGTCTGTAACTTCATTACTGAGATTATACTGGTAAATTTCTACCTGTGTTGACACAAATTCAAAAATAGTACATGCAATAGTAATAGTCTGCGAAAGCTTGCAATCTGCAATATTTCCACTTGTTGAACATCCCATATAAGGAGCGTCTGGAAATATATCCGAAATAACATTGCAAATATTGTTAATTATACCCTCTTCCAGTATTTCAGAATAAACTTGGAACATCATTTTAGAAATATTATTTACTCCACACCACTTTTTGAATTCTGTAAGTTTAGCATTTAAATTTTCCAAATTAGTAAAATTTAACGTCTCTTCACTGTTACACCCAAATAGAAACTGCTTCATAAAATTCCTCCCTGTATAACTAATCTACAAAATATATCCTTAATACTCCAGTTTTTTAAACATTTACTTAATTCAATATTATAACTTCCTGGAAATGGCTTTGCAACCGAATAATTATTATAGATAATAACCCATTAAAAAATGCCCCCATATGTTCCAGATAATATATAAAATCTTCTGGAACATTGGAGGCATTTTTTATCCTGTTACTCCATGCCTGATACTTCTGTAATTGCTGTAAACTCATTTTCCTGGTATTTGTTATTAAATAAAATTCTTGTCGCATTTAATACACAAAGCATTGCAACACCTGAGTCTGCAAACACAGCCATCCACATTGATGCAATCCCTGCAAAACCAAGCACCATTACAATGGCTTTAATCACAAGTGCACCTATAACATTTTCCATAGCTACCATTTTCGTCCTTCTGGCAATCTTTATGCTTTCAGGAACTGAGCTAAGGTTTGAATTCATAAATACCACATCTGCAGCTTCTATTGCCGCATCTGCACCACTTCCCATTGCTGCGCCTACATCTGCACCAGCAAGAACCGGGGCATCATTTATACCATCACCAATAAACATTACTGCACCATGTTTATTGCGTATTTTAGCAAGGTTATCAAGTTTGTCTTGCGGCATCTGCCGTGCAAATACTTCATCTATTCCAGTAACTAGTGACACATTTTTTGCATTTTCTTCTGCATCACCTGTAAGCATTGCTGTCCATAAACCATACTTTTTCATTTCTGATACTGCATATTTTGAATCTTCTTTAATAGTATCATTTATAACTATATGTCCTGCATATTTCCCACCAAATGAAATAAATACCTCCGTACCATATATTCCACCTTTTTCTTCTGGTATTTTTATTCCATTTGTTTCAAGAAGCTGCCTGCTGCCACACAAAACGATACTTCCATCCTGTAATGTTACTTCCATGCCCTTACCTGGTATTTCTTTTATACTTCCAGGTTCTGGAATACAAATGTCCTGGTTTTCCACCTCTTTCATTATGCTTGTTGCTATAGGATGTGTTGACAACTTCTCTGCACATCCCGCATATGCCAGAAGTTTCTCTTCTGTTATTCCATTTATATTTTCTGGCACAATATCTGCTACACTGAAACTTCCCTTTGTGACAGTCCCTGTCTTATCCATTACAACTGCTCTAATTCCTCCAAGAGTTTCAAGCGAAATACCACCCTTAAATAATATGCCCTTTTTAGAACCTGCTCCAATCCCTGCAAAAAACGCAAGTGGTACACTAAGCACCAGCGCACATGGACAACTTATTACAAGAAATGTAAGTGCTGTATAAACCCAGTAACCCCAGTTTCCAGTAATTAGAGAAGGCACAACCGCTGTAAGTAAAGCTGCAAACACAACTATTGGTGTATAAATACTTGCAAATTTTGTAATAAACCTGTCAATTTGCGGTTTGGAGGCAGCAGCATTCTCAACAGCTTCAAGAATACGGCTTACCATCGACTCCTCAAGTATTTTTTCAACCTTTAAATATATTACTCCTGAAACATTAACACAACCTGATAATACATGGCTTCCTTCACTTATAGCAACAGGTACAGGTTCACCTGTTATGGCTGATGTGTCAATCCTGCTTTCACCTTCTGTTACAACACCATCAAGTGGTATCCTGTCACCTGCCCTCACCTCAATTATATCACCAGGTTTTACATCAGCAGGATTACATGTTACAGGTTCTCCATTAACCATAAGCCTTACTGTTTCTGGTCTCATATCAACAGCATCCATTATCTGCTTTCTGCTCCGCCCAACAGCCACATCCTCAAAAAGTTCACCTATCTTATAGAAAAGCATTACACCCACTGCTTCTGGATATTCCCCAATAACAAATGCACCTATTGTTGCAATTCCCATTAAAAAGTTTTCATCAAAAACTTTGCCTCTGAAAAGGTTTTTAACAGCAGCTACTAAAACCTCCCCGCCAAGTATAATATAAGATATAATAAACAGGGAAATATATATTAGTGTAGAATCTGAGAAATGCCCTGCAGCAATACCTGCAGCAAAAAATACTATACCAGTCCCAATACTTGCAAGCTCCTTTTTTTCATCAAGAAAAGCAGACAAAAAACTTGTTTTTTGTTTATGCTGTTGTTTATATCCATCTTCGTCATGATGGTGTACATGTTCTTCATTATCATGGCACCCACATGTACATCCATCATGGTTATGATTATGGCATTCACCATCATTGTGGTGATGGTGTGTATGGTCATCCATGTCTGCATGTTTGTGTATATGTGCTGGACCTGCCATATTATTTTTAATGCTGCCTGGACGTTTTAAATCTTCAATTATTGTACCAGGTTCCTCCTTTTCAGCCAGTATCCTTAATGCCTCCAATGCCTTGTCTAAATCATCAGCATCTACTAATAACTGGCCTGTTGCAAATGTTAATACTACATTATTTACTTCAGGAAGGCTGTTCATTTTAACTTCTAACTTAGCCGCACAATTAGCACAATCTATTCCAGTAATTGAATATTTTTTTCTCATATTATACCCCCTTCACTTCTAAAATTAATAATAAAATTTATTTCTGGATACATTCATATGAACAATTATTCATATGTTTGTTTAAAATATACCATAGTGTTTGCAAAAAATCAATACTTAATTCAAAAAATTCTGTAACTGGTTCCCAGTTACCCAGTTATACTGTTTTTACAAACGGACGTGGATGCATGATTACGTCCGTCTGCCAGCACAAAATAACTGGAAATATAATGACAACCCATAACTACTGATGTATAATATATTAATACCTTCCCTGTTCCAGCTGGCTTACTTCGGCAGAAACGGGGTTATTACAGTGTATAGGAAGAGGTGGTGCACAAATGCGTAGTGAACAGGAAGTAAACCATGCAATAGAAAAATATGCAGATATGGTTAAACATGTATGTTTTTACCATCTTAAAAACCATGCAGATGCAGAAGATGTTTTCCAAAATGTATTTTTAAAATATATGCTGCATGACAAGCCATTTAATGATGATGAACATGAAAAGGCATGGATTCTCCGTGTAGCCATTAACTCCTGTAAAGATTACCTGGATGATTTCTTCCGGCGTAATAAAGTACCACTTGAAGTTTTAAATGAAATAGCAGCAGAAGTGCCAGATGAACACATGGAAGTTCTAGAAGCAGTGCTGTCCTTGCCAGCTAAATATAAAGATGTAATCTATCTTCATTATTATGAGGGATATTCTGCTGTTGAAATAGGAAAGATACTTGGTAAAAAGGAAAATACCATCTATTCCATTTTATCAAGGGGACGGAAAATATTAAAAGACAAGCTGGGAGGTGAAGAAAATGGCTGGTAAAATACATAATGCATTTGACCATATTAAAGCAGATTCCCAGCTTAAAGAATCAACAAAACAGTTTATAGCCAAAAGACATAATGATAAAATTCCTGCTGTCCGCTGCCATCCAGAATTATATAAAAAATTTGCCATAATATGCATAGCAATAGTTATTGTGGCAGGAATAAATGGATATTTATGGATAAAAACCCCTGTTTCTTATATAAGTATTGATGTAAATCCATCAATTGAACTAGCACTTAACTATTTTGACAGAGTTGTATCTGTAACTGCATATAACCAGGAAGGCGGGGAAGTAATTAAAAACCTGTCACTGACAGGAAAAATATATACATCTGCAATTGATACTATTGTGGAAAGCGAAACTATGAATGCTTATCTTACAGAAGAATCTGAGCTTATTTTTACAATAGCTGCTAAAAGCAGCCACGAAAACGGAATAAATACAGGAATTAAAGAATGTTGCGGACATTCAGGGCACATCAGCCAGAGTATTACTACAGATACAGGTATTGTGCAAAACGCCCACGATAATGGGCTTTCAATTGGAAAATATTATGCATACCTGCAGCTTATACAATATGATGATACAATAACTATTGATGATTGCCGTGATATGAGCATGTCAGAGATACATGGCCTTATTACAGAGCATGGCCATGACACAGGTAATACAGCCACAAATAACGGATGCAGCAATAATAACAGCAATATTACAAAAGAACATCATCATAGAGGAAACCATTAATAATGGGAAATTGTTCTTTACAATTTTCAGAGGCTTGCTAAATTATATTAACAGGCCTCTGAAGATTAATCTAAAATATGAAATCACAACGTTTTCGTATATTATATTCCATAAAATATTTTTCTTCCATAGGAATCCATTTATCAATAAATACTTGTGCTGCTTCCACTCCATTACGGTGTTTTATACGCTGTAGCTGCTCTTTTGCATTAATATCCAAGAATATACGCAAATCATAAAAATCCCATAAAACAGGATGGCAGCTATAAGAACCCTCTATAATTGCTGCCATTGCTGGCTTAATTTTAACCGGGGCAGACAATTCCATACTTTTACAATCAAATGGCTGGTATGAAAATGGCTTGCCATGGCTAAGAGGCAGCAGGACTTCTTCCTTTACCCTTACATAATCCACATTGCCTCCCGGCTCCTGAAGCCTCTCTTTTGTGCGTTGCCATGGCTGTAAGAAAAAATGGTCCATATGGATAACATTACAATCAATCTTCTCTTTTACCATAAATGCAAGAGTTGTTTTTCCAGCAGCACATCTCCCATCAATAGCAATTAAAAATGGTGTCTTACTATTACTGCTAATATTTTGTATAATTGTTAAAAGTGCATCTTCCATATCTTACCCTTTCTTACTTTTTATTAACCCTCCATATTCTGTATCTTCGCCGTTTTTTTAGAAAACTGTACAAATCCTGTGCGGTTTAATGCTGCCATAACACCTGGAATAAGTACAAGCTGCAAAACTATTCCAGGAACTGCATTAATAAAAGCGTTTGCCATAAACATCTGCAATGTAAAACCACCCTCACCAGTCCCTAGCAAAACCATCTGGGCCAAAGCCCATACAATACGTCCTGCCAGCATTGCAGCAATCATGCTGCGGTACAGTGAAATTATACATTTCCAGCGGGACCGGGAATAAAACAGCCCTGATGCCATTCCATATGTAGCAAGTTCAAATGCCATAGCGGTTCCTGTTGGGAACAATACTGGCATTCCAAACATTGAATAGCGTAAAAATGGCATTACAAAACCTATAACAAGACCATACTGCCATCCACATATAAGACCACATAACAGGACAGGAATATGCATTGGCAGAAGCATCTTCCCAATTTGTGGCACTTGCCCTGTAAAAAACGGAAGCACTATGCCTATAGCCATAAACATTGCTGCCAGAGTCATATTTAAAATATTCCTTTTTTTAACCATATCTATTCTCCTTCTTTGATTTTCTAGGCCAAATACCCCGCAGCAAGCTATGGGGCATGGCCCAGTTTGCTTTAACGGGAATAAACTACAACTAATACAGTTTCCATAGCAGAACTAATATATAACATATACTTGCACATTATACAAAATTATACTGTTAATTTGCAATACCCTTATAATAAAAAATAATAGTTACTACCCAGCCCTATATAGCAATATAATAGTGCTTCCAACACTGGTTATGTACATATTTTGTAAAAAAATTTGCAAAATGGCACTGTAAAACTTGTATTTTTATGGAAGGCTGGACTATTACCAATAATACAATTTAAAAATTTTATAATAATTTTTATTCCAGACGCAAGGATTTGGTTCTTTGTACCGTGTTATATATATAAACCAAAAATACATAATAAAATCAGGAGGGGTCTTATATGAAAACTTTAAAAAACTGGAAAAAAACATGTGTTATAATGATGGCAGGTGCCATTTTATCAACCGGCTTAACTATACCAGCAATGGCACATGGGCATGGAGGAGGACACCATAGAAGCAGCTACTCAGGAACTTATTGTGCTTACCATCATAAAACACACAAAAACGCAAGCAGTTGTAAATATTATTGCACAGCACACCATACCACACACCGGAATGGAAGATGCCACTAAAACCGTCATTTGCTTATTATCCTGGTGTTCCATATTTTAATTTATGGAACACCAGTTTTTTTATATCTCAAAAATATCTTATAAAACATTCCAAATGCAAACAATATTGTCAGATATTTTTATTAAAAGTATAAAAAAATGAAATAAATTCAAAAATAGTCTATACAAATTACAAAATATTTGTTAAAATATGGATGTTGCAAAACAATAATATACAAATAGCCAGTTATACTGGCAGGAGAAGGAGGTAATATGCGTATTAAAAAATTTATGGCAGTTTTAATGGCTGCTGCACTGGCACTAGGGGTTTCTGGGGCAGGAGGTATTGCTCCAGCGCAAGAAGCAAGCGCTTCATCTTTTCAGAATCTTAACCAGCAGGGAATTGTTGATGCAATGGGGGCTGGCTGGAATTTGGGAAACCAGCTTGAATCAGCAATTGGCGGTACACCACATGAAACAAACTGGGGCAATCCCGTTATTACTGAAAACCTGGTCAAAGCAGTAAAAAACCAAGGATTTAAATCAATCCGCGTACCAGTATCTTATTTAAGCAAAATTGGAAGTGCTCCTAATTATACTATTGATTCTTCATGGCTTGACCGTGTACAGCAAGTAGTTGACATGTGTATTAATAATGGATTTTATGTTATTTTAAATATGCATGGTGATGGTTATAATACAATTGAAGGAGGATGGCTCCTTTGTAACGGACAAGACCAGGAAACAATACGTAAAAAATATGCTGCATGCTGGCAACAGATTGCAAACAGGTTTAAAGACTATGACCATCATCTTGTTTTTGAATCAATGAATGAAGAATTTGATGGCACTTATGGCACACCAAACAGGACATACTATTCTAATATTAACACCTTGAACCAGATTTTTGTAGACACGGTGCGTAAAACAGGTGGCAACAATGCAAAACGCTGGCTTATGCTGCCAGGCTGGAACACTAACATTAATTATACTGCTGGTGATTATGGGTTTGTAATTCCATCTGATAATTACCGTTCAAGCGAAATACCATCAGGCGAAAAAAGAATAATGGTTTCTGTACATTATTATGACCCATGGGATTTCTGTGACGAAAACAATACTGCTATAACCCAGTGGGGAAGTAATGCAACAGACAGTTCAAAAGTAGCTTCATATGGTGATGAAACATATATTAATGACCAGTTCCACTTGCTCTACCAGAAATTTACCAGCAAAGGTTACCCAGTTGTAATTGGTGAATATGGTGCACCATCTAAATCACATGTTGACCCTGTTAATACAGCCTGCCGTGCTGAACTTGCATATAAGGTATGTGCATATGCAGATAATTATGGATGCATACCACTCTGGTGGGATAATGGTGTAACAGGTGCAAAGGGTTATGGATTATTCAACCGTTATAACTGCCAGGTAACAGAACAGTCTATTATAGATGCAATTATGTCGGTATATGGTGATGATATTATAAGCGCAAACAAGTCTTATATGTTAAAAAATGTACAGAGTGGCAAATATATGGATGTATCTGGCGGATGGGCTGTAAATGGCGCCAATGTATTACAGTATGAGTCTTCACAGGCTAAAGCTAATAATACATGGAAATTCGTCAGTGATGGAAATGGATATTACTATATTTATTCTGCGCTTGGAGATGGCAATACATTTCTTCTTGATGTAAGCAATAACAGCAGCAATAATGGAACTAATATAGGAATCTGGGAAAATACATACTGTGATGCACAAAAATTCAAACTTGTAAAGAATTCAAATGGAAGTTATTCCATTTATACGAAAGCTTCAGGCTGTAAAAGTGTTGTGGAAGTAGAAAATGCAGATACATCAAATGGTGCTAATATACAGCAATGGGAATACAATGGGCATAATTGCCAAAGATGGTATCTGGAAGAAGTACATTAAAAATAATAAAATAATCTCTATAAATTAGTGTATTTTATTTCTTTTATTCTATATAGTAAATAGCTTTTTGTCTGGATATAATAGGGACATCTACTATATTTAAAGAAACGGAGAAATAATATGAGTGATTTAAAAGCAAAGGTAATCCACATGGGTGCTGCACAATGTGCTGTAGACCTTGGGGATGGAAGTGAACGTGGTGAATATGTAAACCAGGACTATATATTGCAGAAACTTGGCAGGCCACACAGGGCTATAAGCCTTATGTACTGCTATTATCCTAATGATAAGGAATGGCCTCAGAGAATAAGTGAAGCCTGCAAGGATATGGAAATAAGTTTCGCATGGGATTATCCATATGATAATTATTTTACTTATAAAGGCGGGCTTAACGGGACAAAGGACGATGAACCATTTACTTATATGAGGGATGTACGCAGGCATGGACAAGATGTACTTCTTACGATGACTATTGACCCTAAAGTGACAGATGAGCATCTGGTTGCAATAGCACATGATTTAAGCACTTTCGGGCGTGTAATGCTACGTATTAACCATGAAGCAACAGGTGACTGGTTTGAATTTAACAAACGCGCAAGCTATGAAGAAGTTGCTGCATTTTTTGCACATGCATGTGAAATTATCCACAAGGAAGCGCCAAATGTACAGACAATAATCTGTCTTGATGGCTGCAAAGAAGTAGATGATGAAAAAATGGAAAAAGAGGATATTTTCGCAGAAGCAGCAAGGGCAGCAGATATTGTCTCAGTAGACCGTTACATGGCACTTCACTGGGGATGGCCTTATGACGTTGCAGAAGAAGGCGGTGACACATTTGCACGTTATACGGTTGACAAAATATATAAAATCGCTAAAAAAAGCTATGAAAGATATACACTTTTAAATAATGGTGTTAAAAAGCCTATGGTTCTTTCTGAATTTAATGCTGATGCTGATGTTACAGGGGCTTATGACCAGGCATCAATGACCAGGGATTTCTGCGAAATGCTTAAGGCTGATAAAGAGAAATGGCTCTCTGCCTTTACTATGTACCAATTCAGGGACAGGGGAAGGCTCGGTCTTGAAATTGAAGACCCTAATAACCAGGATGTTGGTATTGAACAGCCACTTATGGAAGAATACAGAAAGATTATACATGAAGATTTCTTTAAACCTTCTATGGAAGAAAAAGAAGAAACAGCATTTCCAGCTAAAATGCGCTGGGGCGGTTCAGAGGATGCAGACGGCGTAGCAGTAAACCTGCACTTTGAAAGTTCACCTGTATTTTGTGAAGCTTACTTCGATGAAAACAATGTGGATATGAACCTTATGCTTGAACTTAACGGACACTGGTTCTATAAAGCTCCTGGTGTCAAGTGCATAGACATGATGAGTGCATTCTTTAAGAAACCTCTTGATGGGGCAGCAGATATGACACTTAAAATATTTGCACCTCCTGCAAGCGGGGAAAATGACCCTTCACAGGGAGAAGACTGGCAGATGAATTATTATACAGAACTTAAATCACTGCCTGAAATAAGAATACGTTATGCACCTATAGTTAAATAATATGTATAAATAAACATTTAGAAAAGTTTAACATATTTTGTAATACTCTTTAAAAATTGCTGGTTATTTAGATTAATGAAATTAATAATACTATTAATTCCGTTAATCTAATCCAGCATATAACTATAAAACTTAACAATCTCTAATAAATAATAAATATTGCTTACAACAACATAACCATATCCCCGGTAATTCCAGTTAAATACACAACCTGTCTGTAGTGCTTAAAATATTAAAGTACATGTCCATTTCATAAAATTCCAATATAGTAGTAAAACAGTAAAAATTGTGTTATAATCCTAATTAAAATATTAGAATTGTAAATTTATTTTAGAAAGGGCTGGTTTATTTTGTTAGAGCATAAAGAACATTTCCATGGAAGCGACCTTGAGAAAATTGAGGCTGTATACGGCATAAAGAAGGAAGACATTACAAGTTTTTCCGCCAATGTAAACCCACTTGGGATTTCATACAAGCTAAGGGAAGAACTTTCCTCCCATATTGATGCAATTACTACTTATCCTGACAGGGAATACACATCTTTACGCAAATGCATTGCAGAATATGCACACACAGATTACAGGAATATCCTTACAGGTAATGGTTCAACTGAACTTATTTCACTTGTCATACAGATTTTAAAACCTTCCAAAGCGTTAATTGCAGGTCCTACGTATTCCGAATATGAACATGAAATTTCACTTTATAACGGACGTTCACACTATTTCCGTTTACAAGAATATGATAACTTTAACTTAAATCTTGATGCACTTGCCAAGTCACTAACTTCAAAGACAGATTTATTTGTAATCTGCAATCCAAACAATCCTACATCCTCACAAATTGACAGGTCTTCTATGCGTAAAATACTTGATATTTGTAAAGAAAAAGGGATTTTTGTAATGGTTGATGAAACATATGTTGAATTTTCAGATGATTATAAAAACATAACTTCCATACCACTCACTGAATATTATAACAATATAATTATACTTCGGGGAATTTCCAAATTCTTTGCTGCACCAGGGCTGCGCCTTGGATATGCTGTCTGCGGAAACCACCAGCTCCTTAAAGAAATAGACAGCCGTAAAAACCCATGGACTATTAACTCACTTGCTGCCATTGCTGGTGAAATAATGTTTAATGATACAGAATATATCCAGAAAACAAATGAACTGGTTTCCTCTGAACGGAAACGGATATGTGGGATTTTAGAAAAAGTTCCAGAAATAAAATACTATAAACCAAATGCAAATTTCATATTACTCCAAATATTAAAAGATAATATTACATCAGGGGATTTATTTGAGGCTGCAATTAGAAAGGGGCTCATGATAAGGGATTGCTCAACTTTTCCATTCCTTGATAATAAATTTATAAGGTTTTGTTTCATGAAACCAGAAGAAAATGATGCACTTCTTAAAGTTATTATAGAAACACTCCAAAAATAAATTTTAAAAAGGGGCCGCTAACTACGTCCCCTTCCTGTCCTCTTGTTGATACCATTATATAACATGTAGTCTTTTTATTCCATAACTTCTTTAGACATATTAATTTCTATCTCCACAATTTCCATTCCAAATGCTCCTATTTCCATATTTTTCCCATCTATAAATATTTCTTTTTTGCTTGTAGTATTGTTAAATATAAACTTCCACATCTTCCTGCCATCAGTGCCATACCTGTATGTTATTTCAATTCCTGATGGAAGTCCGTCTATATATTGTATACCTGTCTTATCTGCTATTACTTTTGCAAGGGAAATATATGACTGTCTGTCCATAACTGTTCCTATATAGTATACATTCCCTTCTCCATAATAGTTATGTGTAACTGCCGCAGTCCCTTTATAGAAATCTTCACCATATGTTGCAAGAGATACTGCACTTGTACATTCCAGCAAGTCACACCATTGGGTGCAATATGGATATGGGTTATCCTGTCTGTTATACTTTCCATGCCATTCTTCATTAATAATATCAAGTTTTAATTTCCTGCTGCCAATAGAATCATATTCTGTCACATATACGCCTGCAAGCTCTGAATATAATGTTGGAAGCTGCTGCATTATACATTTATTATATTCATCTTTAACACCTGAACGGTTAGTAATTATAACTGTTGCACCGTTTCTGGCAGCTTTATACAGATTACCTGCTACTTCATTGTTTGTAATAAACAATGTTGGTGCAGCTATTATCTTATATTTAGATAAGTCCTCCTTCTCACTAATTATATCTACACCAAGCCCTATTGAAGCAAATGCATCATGTAATAATTTTAACTGGCCAAAGTAATGCATCCCTTCTGTCTGTGGCTGCAGTTTAAGTGCATATTCATGTTCAGATGAATATAATAACGCTACCCTGTTTTTAACCTGGCTGCCTGCAATATTGCTATATTTTGCAATATCTGCACAAAGCTGTTTAAATTCTTCAAAACGCCTTCCTGGCACATTGCTGTGGTCTATAATTCCATGCCAGAACATTTCTGCACCTGAAACAGCACTGCGCCACCTGAAATGAAGCACTGCATCCGCACCATGTGCAACAGCCTGCATGGCATATCCTTTAACCATTCCAGGCCTTGTTGTCTGTGACATAGGCATCCATCCCCCTGTTGCACGACTTAACTGCTCCATAATCCAGAAATTTTTCTTTTTTATCCCTCTCATTAAATCCAGATGGAATGAATGCGAATATATAGTTTCCTTATCCTCTGGAAGTTTTAATGCAGGATAATTATCATATGATACAAAATCCAGTTTCTCAAATAATTTATAAAAATCTGGCATATTTTCACATAACCAGCAATTAGTTGTAACTAAAGCATGGCTGTCAATTGATTTAATTAAACCGCACTGGAATTTTACATAATCTATTGTACTGTCAGATGCAAACCTGCTATAGTCCAGTGTATGTGATGGGTTAAGCCATTGCTGGTGTCCGCCATAAGGCGGTTTTACCTGGCTGAATGAAGAAAATTCCCCACTCCATACATTGTTACCATACGCCTTATTTAATTCATCTGTTGTTCCATATTTACCAATTATCCAGTTGCGGAATTTTTCCTCACAGACAGGACAGAAACAGTGGTTTGCTTCAAGTTCATTATCAATCTGGTATCCTGTTACACATTTATTATCCTTATAACGTTCAACCATTTTTGTAATAATTTCTTCTGATAAACGGCGGTAAACAGGGCTGTTAAGGCATCTATGCCCACGTATGCCTATAGGTATGCGGTTCTGGTTTTTATCCACCTGGATTATTTCAGGATATTTTGCAAAAAGCCATTGCGGAGGAGTTGAAGTTGGTGTACATAAAAATACTTCTATGCCCGCTTCCGCAAAAAGGTATATTATCTCATCAAGCCATCCAAAAGAATATTCCCCTTCTGCTGGTTCAAGCCTGCTCCATGCAAATTCTGCCATGCGTACAATGTTTACGCCTGCTTCTTTCATAAGTTTTACATCATTTTTCCATAAACTCTTATCCCAGTGTTCTGGATAATAGTCAACACCAATTTTCAGCCCGTCCGCCATAAACCCCTCCAAATATAAAAACCACCTAAAAATCTGTTATCTGTCTACAATATTTTTCTTTATTTCAATAATCTGGTCACGCAGCTGTGCAGCAAGTTCAAAATTTAATTCTGCTGCCGCAACATTCATTTTCTTAGAAAGCTTTGCAGCAAGTTTTTCAAGTTCTTTTATACTCATTGACTCTATATCTTTCTTAATTTCATCTGTGGAACTCTCTACTTTCTTAGATATGCTTATAATATCGCGTACTGCTTTTTTAATAGTCTGTGGTGTTATTCCATGCTCATCATTATACTGCTGTTGTATTGTGCGCCTTCTTTCCGTTTCATTTATGGCATACCTCATTGAATCCGTGATTTTATCAGCATACATGATTACATGGCCCTCAGAATTACGTGCAGCACGTCCAATAATCTGCACAAGCGATATTTCAGAACGCAGAAACCCTTCCTTATCCGCATCAAGTATAGCAACAAGTGCAATCTCAGGAATATCCAGTCCTTCCCTTAAAAGGTTAATCCCGACAAGAACATCAAACACATCCATACGCATATCCCTTATAATTTCTGAGCGCTCAAGCGTATCTATATCTGAATGCAGGTATTTCACCCTTATGCCAACTTCCTTAAGGTAATCTGTTAAATCCTCTGCCATACGTTTTGTCAGGGTATTCACCATAACCTTATTGCCATCCCCAACAGTTTTTCTTATTTCAGACAACAAATCATCAATCTGCCCCTCAACAGGCCTTACAAATATTTCAGGGTCTAAAAGCCCTGTAGGCCTGATAATCTGCTCTACCCTTGCAAGTTCATGTTCCCTTTCATACACATTAGGCGTTGCAGATACAAACAGCATCTGGTTAATATGACCTTCAAATTCCTCAAAGTTTAACGGTCTGTTGTCAAGTGCAGAAGGAAGCCTGAAACCATAATCTACAAGTGTTGTTTTCCTTGACCTGTCACCTGCAAACATTCCTCTCACCTGTGGTATTGTAATATGTGACTCATCAACTATAATCAAAAAATCATCTGGGAAATAATCCATAAGTGTATGTGGTGTTTCACCTTCTTTTAAACCTGCCAGATGTCTTGAATAATTTTCTATTCCTGAACAAAAACCTGTTTCCCTCATCATTTCTATATCAAAATTAGTTCTTTCAGAAATCCTTTGTGCCTCTAAAAGCTTGTCTGCCCCTTTAAAAAAACGTACTCTTTCTTCTAGCTCTGTTTCAATTTCACGTATTGCCCTTTCCATAGCTTCATGGTCTACCACATAATGTGAAGCAGGAAATACAACCATATGTCCAAGTTCCGCCTTAACTTCACCTGTCAGTACATCTATTTCCGTAATCCTCTCAACTTCATCCCCAAAGAACTCAACCCTTAATGCCTTATCAGACTCCGAAACAGGAAATATCTCCAGTACATCCCCATGTGCCCTGAAAGTGCCACGCTGGAAATCCATTTCATTACGGTTATACTGTATATCAACAAGCCTGCGCATAACTTCATCCCTGTCTTTCACCATGCCTGGTCTTAATGAAACAGTCATATTCTGGTAATCAACAGGGCTTCCAAGCCCATATATACATGAAACACTTGCAACTATAATTACATCATTTCTTTCTGTAAGGGCTGCTGTAGCAGAGTGTCTTAGTTTATCTATTTCATCATTAATAGATGAGTCTTTTTCTATATAAGTATCAGAAGAAGGGACATATGCTTCTGGCTGGTAATAATCATAATAAGACACAAAATATTCTACTGCATTTTCAGGGAACATCTCCTTAAATTCCCCATATAACTGTGCCGCCAGTGTCTTATTATGGGCTATCACAAGAGTTGGTTTCTGAAGCCCCTGTATTACATTTGCCATTGTAAATGTCTTGCCTGAGCCAGTAACCCCCAGTAAAGTCTGGAACTGGCTGCCTTCCTTAAAACCTTTTACAAGTTCCTCTATAGCCTGTGGCTGGTCACCTGTTGGCTGGTATGGTGCATGTAATTTAAAAGCATTGCCACTTTTTGTACTATTTACCTTACTTTCTTCTTGCATTAATAAACCTCTCTTTCACAAAGGTATATAGCAGCCCAGACCATAAAAATTACCATAACCGCCAAAGCTGCTTAATTTTAGAATCACTGTAAAACTTATATTTTTACTATTATCTGCTGGCTTATATGCAACAATTAATACGCCTGCAATTTTTTCCTAACTTCCATTAGTGCAAACCCCAGTAAATTCTGCCCTTTCCATTTACTAATATCAAACCTGTTTTCATCTTTCATGCTAATTCCAATTCCCCATATCTTATCTCTTACTGCACACTCTGCAAGGATATGCCCTTTTGTATTAAGAAGCAGATCCCCCAGTTCCTTGTTCTGCCTGAACTTTTCTAAAAGCCCATTATAAATTATAATCTGCCTTGTTCCATTCCATATAGTATCATTATAACCTGAAACTTCTCTTCCAAGTGCTTTTATCTTTCCAGCATCATTTGTCTGTAATATCTTGCATGCAATAGCATCATCACCAAATAAAACAGCTTTCTGGTACATCATATACTGCTCCATTGAAGAAAACTTTACATTATCTGCATTAAAATCTGACAAATACCAGTTACTTAAATATCCATTTATTTCATTTGGATTATGAAAACAAACAACCTTTTTATCTTCCATATAGATACCTCCCTGTTATTTACACCTGTTTCTTCTTATTTTCAACCCATTTTTCATATCTTTTTATAAGATGTGGCTGTATTTCTGGATATGTCCACTTATCTGCCATACCATCCATTAAAACAATTCTCTCAATTTCATTATGTAATTCACCCTCAAACTCCTTAACTCCTGCAAAGTATAACATGCCAAATGTTTCTACGCCATCAAAATTATAATCTGCTGTAACAGAATAAACGCATATTGGTTCTATATTATATACAATTGCACCTGTTTCTTCATAAAGCTCCCTTTTTGCTGTTTCTAATATATCTTCTCCTTCCTCCCTGTGCCCGCCTGGCAGTTCATATGTATCTCTTTCCCTGTGTTTACAAAACACCCATTTGCCATCTGATTTTGCTATTATAACTGCAAATTTCAACAGGCTGTCATCAACCTTTTCATAAAACTTTACTTCTGTCATTTTATCCCCTTTCTATATTCTTTATTATATTTTTTTAACCATGAACATTTCCATTGGCTGTTTATAACCAGGAATATCAAGTACAAGGCAGCCAGCATCCTGATAACCATTTTTCCTGTAAAAATTCTGTGCATTCTCATCCGTCTGTGTTGAAGTCATTACCATTCCATGCCCTTTAGATTTCATTTCCCACTCCCAGTATAATAAAAGTTCTCTCCCAAATCCCTTTCCCTGCATATGCCAGTCTATAAACAACATTGTGCAAAAAGGCAGGTTATCCCAGAAAAAATTATAACGCAGCAGTCCAGCAGGAATTTTGCCATCTGACAGTATATAACCCATATGTCTGTTTACCTTTTCTGCAAACCCTTCCTCTGGCAAATCTTTATCAAGGCTGTACCAGAACAACTTATCACTATTTTCAACATATCTTATATTTACCATAATTAACATCCCCCTTTAATCTGTTATACAGGCCAGTTGCATCATTCCTTTGCTTTCCTGTTAATATACTCTGTTTTATATTTTGAGTAAACTATTGTCTGGTCATGGTAGAGCCCATAATATCCAGACATAAGGTAACTTACACTTATAGCAAGCAGGAAATATGGCACAGCCTCATATCCAAATAATTCAAATGCAATAAGCATTGATGTTACCGGGCAGTTTGTTACACCACAGAATACGGCAGCCATACCAGTTGCTGCACACATTGAAGGCGAAATGCCTGCAATCTGCCCAAAAAGACAGCCGAATGTTGCACCTACAAAAAATGAAGGTACAATTTCTCCACCTTTAAACCCAGCTTCAAGGGTTAATGCTGTAAAAACTATTTTCCATATAAATGCGGCAGGTTTCACATTTCCTTTAACTGCCTCCTCTATTACAGGAACACCAGCACCCATATAATCTGATGTGCCCAGTATAACCGTAAGAACTATAATCACCAGGCTTGATACAACTATCCTGATATAAGGGTTCCTTAATTTTTCTCTGTAAAAATCACCTAATGAATGTAATACTATGCAGAATATTACGCTTAACCCTGCACAGAAAAGCGCAAGGATAATTATTTTTATACTTGAAACCACATGAAACCCAGGTACATCAAGTATTGTAAAAACATCTGGCCCTATGCCCATATGTACAGCAACTTTTGAAGCTACAAGAGATGCAAATACACATGGTACAAGTGCAGCATAATACATAACACCTACACTTACAACCTCCATAGAAAATATTGCCGCTGCTATAGGAGTACCAAACATTGCCGAAAACGCAGCACTCATGCCGCACATAACAACTATCCTTTTATCCTTTTCATCAAATTTAAACCATCTGCCCAGCTGGTTTCCTATGCTTCCCCCAAGCTGCAGCGCTGCTCCTTCTCTCCCTGCTGAACCACCAAAAAGATGCGTTATTATAGTAGACATAAATATAAGTGGTGCCATTTTAAATGGAAGTTCTGTTTCTGCATGTATTGTAGAAAGCACCATATTTGTACCTTTATCATTCTTATATTTAAAAATACTATATAGAAACACTATCAATATTCCGGCAAGTGGCAGCAGCAGTATTATTGCAGGGTTTTCTGTCCTGAACTCTGTTACCTTACGCAGGCAGAATGCAAAAAATGTGCTGGAACCTCCTACCACAAAGCCAATAAATACTGAAAAAACAGCCCATTTTGCAAATAGCATAAAATTCCTTGTAATCCTTCTAGCATAAAATTTATACATCTCCAAACGCCTCATAACTGCCTCCATCCTTTATAATGTCTTTAATCTGTAATGTATCATTTTATATAACTGGCATAAATACAAGCCCTGTACCTGCTTTATTATACATTAATAATAAAATCTCTGCAAATAATTAATTTATGCACTACGTCCGTTTCATAAAAATCTCCCATGCCGCCGCCTTTCAGTTGGCGGCACAAATAGTAATGAAAAATGCTGTTTTTGCATTTTTCTTGTGTGAAATTGTAATGATTGTTAGACAGCGTTTTTTGCTGTCTTAGAATCATTTTT
>JAAWKM010000249.1 GCA_022797375.1 Lachnospiraceae bacterium | reverse complement strand
CTTTTGGTCTTGCAGAGCAAGACCAAAAGGCAAGTGCTGTGAGCGGGCGACGTAGGAGCCCGAGCACAGTGCTTGAGTGCTTGCACCGGGGTAGTTGATTTATAGTTTCCCAAAAGCAAAATAAATATTGTGGAGATTGGTGCATATTTTCGGCTGACTTGCCTTCTGAACGAGTTTTCGTATTTCGCAAATGAATATGTAAGGAAGATTGAGGACGAAGTGGCGGACAGTGATATTGAAATCCCTGAATCCACACCAGAGGAATTAGAAGCAAGCTGGCAGAGGTTTCGTGCAAAGGTAAAGGAAAGATATGGGGAGGATGTGATATAGAAAAATAGGACTGCTTACAACTGGCAGTCCTTATCTGCGTTCTTTGAGTGTCTGTTTTACAGTTTGCAGGATTCGTAAAAGAAGCTCCTTTTCTTCAGCAGAGCATCCAACAAACAGATTTTGTATATCTTTGTCTAAGTGATGCTCCCTGACAGCGGGCAGACTGTCATAAAGCATTTCGTCTATGCCGACCTCAAGGACTGAGGACAATCGGAGCAGCGTTTCGAGGGAGGGAGAGTGCGTGCCATTCTCAAGATGACTGACAGAAGAAGTCTGCAAATCTATTTTTTCTGCTAATTCCATCTGCGATAAATGCTTTTTAAGCCGATATTTTTTTAGTTTTTCACCAAATCTGGTGGCATTAAATAATTTATCCATAAAATATGCCCCCTTCCTGAAATTAATTTTATGTTGCGTATTTCATTTTACGGCATAATATGCTAAGATTGAAACGCAGTATAAAGCATAGTATGCTCAATAATGAATTTGAGCAAAAAAATAGATTTTTGGGGAATTTAAAAACCTTATCATCAGATTTTACGTCTAGGGGGCATAAAGGAGGTGATAAGGATGAGTGATGAAGCGATTCGGGAATTGTTTTGTGCTTTTGTGGAAGAAGGGAAACTCGATGAGGAAATAGCTGAGCAGATATTACAGAAGATTTTGGAAATTTTGTTTGGCGAAAAAACAGAATCAGGGGATAGGTAAGAATAAGCAGACATAGCGACCAGGTATGTATGCAGGATTTGAGGTGGTCAGGCATATGAGAAAGCACGTTCATTTGATTGTTTATTTCGTATTGTTTTCAGCTTTTTTGACTTTGCTGGCAAAATGGAAAATATTAGATGCGGTTGACCTCTCTTTATCGGACAGGCTATATCAACAGCCTGTGGCAGTTGATGGGAATATCGTTATCATTTCAATAGATGAAAAAGCCTTGGATCGTTTTGGCTCTTATCAGGATTGGAACAGAAAAAAGGTTGCGGAAGCAATTAAAATACTGAATCAATCAGAGGACAAAAAGCCTGCAGTAATAGCGGTAGATATCCTCTATAGTTCAAAAGCAGCCCCAGAAACAGATGAAGCCTTAGTAGGCGCTATGGGGGATAACGTCGTGATGGCTTGCGCAGCAGCATTTGACTCAGGATTCGTGGAAGATGGCACAGGCTTTATACATAACAGTTTCCAGATCGTTTTTTATGAAGAACCTTTTGACGAGCTGAAATCTGTCTCAGAAGCAGGACATATCAATGCAATGAGGGATTCAGATGGCGTTCTCCGCCACCACCTCCTGTCCTTTGATTTACCAGATGGAAGGACAGTGCCATCAATGGCATTAAAAGCGGCTCTTAAATATAATGAAAATCTGGAATTACCAGAGGTAAACAGTAATGGGTTTTGGTATCTTCCGTACAGTAAAAAGCCAAGTGATTTTGAAGCGATTTCTATTTTGGATGTATTGGATGGTAAGGTGCCAGCAGACTATTTTGAAGGAAAAATTGTTTTGATTGGTCCGATGGCTTCTGGATTGCAGGACAGTTACATAACAGCAATCGACCATGCAAAAGAAATGTATGGGGTGGAATATCAAGCTAATGCTATTTCGGCATTACTGGAGGGCAATTTCAAAAAGAAAGCAAGCGATCATATACAGCTTATTGCATTGTTTGTCCTGATTTTTGCTGCCAGTATTGTATTTTATAGAGTAAAAGCAAAGTTTTCCTTTATTCCGTGGCTCCTGCTTGCTTTCGGATGGGTGGCAATGTGTAAATTCTTGTATGAGCGAGGGTTTATCTTACACGTTATATATGTTCCGTTAAGCGTAACCATCCTTTATATAGGAAGTGTAGCAGTCCATGCGGTCAGGGAGAATAGGAAACGCAGGCAGATTACAAGAACATTTGAGCGGTACGTTGCGCCAGAAATCGTAAAAGAGTTGATAGATAAAGAAGATGAAGCTCTGAAATTAGGTGGGAAATCATGTGATATAGCTGTTTTGTTTGTTGATATCAGAGGATTCACGATTATGAGTGAAAAATTTCCGCCAGAAATAGTTGTAGAAATATTGAATCAGTATCTAACGCTTATATCAGAATGTATTTTGAAATACAATGGGACGCTGGATAAGTATGTCGGGGATGCTGTTATGGCATTTTGGGGTGCGCCATTGCCGCAGGATGATTATGTTTTAAATTCTGCGAAAGCTGCAATGGATATGGCTTTAGGGGCAAAAGAATTAGCAGAAAAACTGGAAAAGAAGTACGGACAAAAATTAGCATTTGGCATAGGGATAAATCTTGGGAAGGCTGTTGTCGGCAACATTGGCTCTCCTAGAAGAATGGATTATACAGCGATTGGTGATACAGTAAATACAGCAGCCAGGCTTGAAGCTAATGCGCCTGGGGAAACAATTTATATTTCAAAAGCTGTAGCGGATTACTTAAATGGAAGGATCATAGCAACACCGCTTGCGAATCCACCTAAGCTAAAAGGGAAAAAGGATGGCTTTGAGATATTGACACTGGATAAGATTTTGTGAGGTGAGCGTATCGTGAAGGATTGGGAGATTTCAGTATGGGGTGTGCGTGGCTCTGCGCCTGCCCCTTCAAAGGAATATATGGAATATGGTGGGAATACTTCTTGTTTTTCAGTAAAAAGAGAAAATCATGTAATTATATTTGATATGGGAACAGGGCTTACGGTACTTGGCAGGGAGTTGATAAAGCAAAAAATTATGCGTTTTGATATTCTTCTTAGCCATTTGCATATAGATCACTTATTAGGATT
>JAAWKM010000046.1 GCA_022797375.1 Lachnospiraceae bacterium | reverse complement strand
ATTTTGTTCCAAAATCATGCAAAATGGCGCCATAAAACTCGTATTTTTGGCACAAAACATGCCAAAAATCTTCGGATTTCATTGACTGTGAATAGTAACAAGAGTCTTCCTTGCCAAAACAGCCACAAATCCAAAAAAGTTGAAAAACCTGCAATATCTGGTATAATATCTATTTAAGAAACCAGAATAAGTAATATTATAATATTAAACTGGTATATGGAGGAACGTATGGTTATTTCAAAATATTCACTAATTGGAGCTATTTTACAGTACCACCCGGAAACTATTAGTGCATTTAGTGAAATGGGGCTTGGGTGCGTCCGGTGCCCGTCATCAGCCAGGGAAACTTTGGAACAGGCATGTAATGTGCATGGAATGGACTTAGATGCTGTAATTGAAAAGTTAAATTCAGCTATAGTTAATTCATAAAACAGCCTGAAAGGTATGTACATTAAACGTATAAGGGAGAATATTGTATGAATACACAGAATGAAGCAAGAAACTTAAGTATGGTAATGGATTTATACGAACTTACAATGAGTAATGGTTATTTTACAGGTGATGACACCAGCACAAGGGTTGTGTTTGATGTATTTTACCGCAACAACCCGGATAAGGGAGGATTTTCTATATTTGCAGGGCTTGGACAGATTATAGAATACATTGAGAACCTGCATTTTGATGACAATGATATTGCTTATTTAAGAGGTCTTGGCATATTTGATGAAAAGTTCCTGGAATATCTTAAGAACTTTGAATTCAGGGGAGATATTTATGCATTGGAAGAGGGTACAGTTATGTATCCTGATGAACCTGTTATAACTGTTATTGCACCACTGGTTGACGCGCAGCTTATAGAAACTGCAATACTCCTTGAAGTAAACCACCAGTCACTTATAGCAACTAAGACAAGAAGGATATGTTATGCAGCAGCAGGCAGGCTTGTTTCTGACTTCGGGGCGCGCAGGGCACATAATATGGATGCTGCTGTATATGGTGCAAGGGCGGCGTTTATAGGAGGTGCATCTTCTACAGCAACCGTGCTTGCAGGGCAGATGTTTGGAATACCAGTAAGTGGCACTATGGCACATAGCTGGGTTATGTTTTACCAGGATGAATTTATGGCATTTAAAAAATATGCAGAAACATATCCTGATATGACAGTGCTGCTTGTTGACACATATGATGTATTAAGGAGTGGCATACCTAATGCAATAAGGACGGCCAAAGAAGTGCTGGAGCCAATGGGAAAGCGTCTTAAAGGCATAAGGCTTGACAGTGGCGACCTTGCATACCTTTCAAAGAAAGCAAGGAAAATGCTTGATGATGCAGGACTTATTGACTGTATTATAGTTGCTTCTAACAGTCTTGATGAATTTACAATACAGTCCCTTATAACACAAGGGGCATGTATAGATAGTTTCGGGGTTGGTGAAAGGCTTATAACATCCAAGTCAGAACCTGTCTTTGGTGCAGTCTATAAAATCTCTGCCGTAGAAAATAATGGTGTATTTGAACCAAGAATAAAGGTTTCTGAAAATGTAGAGAAAATTACTAATCCGGGTCTTAAAAAACTTTACAGGGTTTATGATGAAAATAATAAGGCTATTGCTGATATTATTGCGAAATATGATGAAGAACTTGAGGATTTAAATGAAGTTAGTTATATTGACCCATTAAAGCCGTGGAAGAGAAGGAGCTTTAGGGGCTGCCGTTTCGTAAACCTGCAGAAACAGGTATTTAAGAATGGCAGGTTTACAGGCATTAAAAAAAGTGTACAGGAAATTGCAGGGTATGCCAGGGAACAGCTTGATAATGAGATATGGATAGAAGAACAGCGTTTTGAAAACCCGCACAGGCATTATCTGGATATGACACCTGCTTATTATGAAATGAAAAGGGAGCTTTTAGCTTCTGTAAAAGAATAGCTTTTTATACTATATATGGAGGAACCTGGATGAAGAAAAAAATATATGCGCTGCTGTTACTGCTATTTGTTATATTTACGGGAGGATATTATTATATACATTATCCTGCAATAAATATACACAAGCCCTCTTTCTGGGCAGGAATGGTAGTAATATGCCTTGTGCTTGGGGCTATATGCGGCATTAACAGTATCAGGTATAAGTTTGACAAGAATAAAAAGATTAAGAATTTTAACACCCTGCCTTTTATTAGCAAAACATTTGGAGTGCTGGCAGTAGTTCTTTTTCTTGTGGCAGTTATTGGGAACATTATTGGTTCACCACTTTTAAGGGCAAGGAAGTATGCTTCACTGCTGGAAGTTGAAAATAAGGATTTTGCATCTGACCTTGAAGAAACAGAACGTATAACAGACCTTGCACTTATGGATACTGAAAGTGCGAGGATATTTGGTAACAGGAAGATAGGCTCACTTTCAGAGGTAGTAAGCCAGTATGAGGTAGAAAGCAATTACACACAGATAAGCATACAGAAAGCACCATATAAAGTTTCTGCGCTTAAATATGCAAGCTTCTTTAAATGGTGGAATAACAGGGATAAAGGTGTTCCAGGCTATGTAAAGGTAAACCCTGTTAATTCAAATGCAGAGTATGTGGAACTTCCACAAGGCATGAAATATGTGCCATCGGCATATCTTAATTACAACCTTATGCGCCATGTACAGCTTAAATACCCAACAAAGATTATATCTGGTTATAATTTTGAAATTGATGATGATGGAAACCCTTATTATGTATGCCCTACAGTTTCAGCACGTGTCGGGCTTTTTGGCGGAATGGATGTAAATGGGGTTATATTGTGTAATCCTGTGGATGGTTCATGCAGTTACTATAAAATTAACAATATACCATCATGGATTGATAATGCTTATGACGGGCACCTTTTATGTGATAAATATAACTGGTTTGGAACACTGTCAGGCGGCTTTATTAACAGCATTTTTGGACAGAAAGACTGTAAACAGGTTACGGACGATTTCGGGTATAAAATTATTGGTGATGATGTGTGGATTTATACAGGTGTAACTTCTGTAAATGGTGACCAGTCCAATATAGGGTTTGTAATGATGAACCAGCGTACATCAGAAGCAAAATATTATAAAGTATCAGGTGCAGAAGAACATTCTGCAATGGCGGCAGCTGAGGGCGAGGTCCAGGAGAAGGGTTATGATTCCGCCTTCCCAAGCCTTATTAATGTTGGTGGTGTGCCAACATATATTATGGTGCTTAAAGATGATGGCGGGCTTGTTAAGATGTATGCGATGGTAAATGTTGAACAATATAATATAGTTGCAACAGCTTCTACACAAAGTGAAGTGTTTGCAAATTATAAAAAGCTCCTTAAAACAGAAGGCAGTGGTAATATTCCAGATAATGAAACCGCCAGCAACACAGATGTAATCAAGGTGGCAGGCATACAGTTTATTAATACAGAGGATGGTACTGTTGTATATATTAAGGATGAAAACCATAATGTTTATAAGCAGAAATTTGCAGATAATGAGATGCTTATAAAAATTACAGAAGGTGATAATATTAAAATTACCTATGAACCATCAGAAGATGGCATAAACTATCTTTCTTCTTATGAATTTACTGGTGGCAGCATGGAGACAGGTACAGATTAAAACTTAAAGGATTTGTAAGAATTTTATAGATATTTTATAATTGTTCATAAATTACTACATTGAATTTTCTGCAAAATGAATTAAAATTATTTATTATAAAATAAAAACAGAATTTTGTACAATGGGTTTATTTGTAGAAATGAGGGGTTTTATGAGGGAAAGATTAGCAAGGTTTATGCAGGGCAGGTATGGGGTGGACCAGTTTACTAATTTTCTGGTGTTTAGTGCCCTTATAATGGTGGTTATGGAAATGTTTATTAAAAATTCTTTTATACATTTCCTGTTTAACACTTTGTCAGTTGCTGCAATTGTTTATGCTTATTTCCGTATGTTGTCAAGGAACCACAGCAAAAGATATTCGGAAAATGAAAGGTATATGAAATTCCATAATGGTATAAAGTTTTTTATTGCACGCAAAAGAAGCCATATGCAGCAGCGGAAGACACACCATATTTATAAGTGCCCACAGTGCAGGCAGGGCATAAGAGTCCCAAAAGGGAAAGGGCGTATTGCAATTTCCTGCCCTAAGTGCCATACAGAGTTTATAAAAAGGAGCTGAGACAGTTGTTTGGTTATGTGCTTCCCTGCCAGGATGAACTTAAAGTACGTGAATTAAGGGAATACAGGGCATATTATTGCGGCCTGTGCAGATGCCTTAAAGATAGTTATGGTTTTACGGGACAGCTTTCTTTGAATTATGATATGGCTTTTCTTGGAATGCTTTTAACAGCATTGTATGAACCAGATGTTTTAGTGCAGGATATAAGGTGCATAGCACATCCTGCGCATAAGCAGCTGGTTAAAAAGTCAGTTTATTTAAAATATGCAGCAGACATGAATATACTTTTATCATATTTCAAGTGTGAGGATGACTGGCATGATGAGCATAAGATTTTAAAAGCATTGTATGGAAAGATGCTTTTATTTAAAGCCAGGAGGATTAGCAGGAAATATCCAGAAAAGGCAGAAATAATAAAAGCCAGCCTTATAAAGCTGTCTGATGCAGAAAAAAATGGCTGTACAGATATTGATTATGTTGCAGGCTGTTTTGGTGATATATGTGCTGCTATATTTGTATATTGCAGCGATGAATGGGCGGAAGACTTAAAAAGGATGGGATATTTTCTTGGCAAGTTTATATATCTTATGGATGCATACGAGGATTTGGAAGAGGACAGGAAAAAGCATTGCTACAACCCATTTCTTGCAGCAGACAGAGGGGATATTACGCAGGAAAGGATATACAATATATTGCTTATGATGATGTCAGAAACAGGCAGGGCTTTTGAACGGCTGCCAGTTATACAAGATGTTGGAATTTTAAGGAACATTATTTATTCAGGTGTGTGGTGCCGTTATGAATATGTAAAGAATAAAAAAGCCATTCCTGGACAGATTGGAGAAAAATATGAGTGACCCATACCAGGTTCTTGGAATAAGCAGGTCTGCTTCTTCTGATGAGATAAAGAAAGCATATAGGAATTTAAGCAGGAAATACCATCCTGATGCAAATATAAATAATCCAAATAAAGCCCAGGCAGAAGAGCGTTTTAAAGAAATACAGCAGGCTTATAAACAGATAATGGATGAAAAAGAGAATGGTTATTATAACAGTGGATGGTCTGGTTTCGGCACAGGCGGTTATTATACAGGACAAGGCATGGGAGGACAGAATTCTTCCAGCCAGGATGTAAATTCTATGCACTTAAAGGCAGCGGCTAATTATATAAACAGCAGGTATTATAAGGAAGCGCTTAATGTCCTTGCGCAGATGCAGGAAAAGAATGGCCAGTGGTATTACCTTAGCGCAATAGCCAATGCAGGTCTTGGCAACAATATACTTGCCATTGAGTATGCAAAACAGGCAGCAGCACTTGAACCACAGAACCAGCAGTTCGCACAGCTTGTATACCAGCTTGAATCAGGCGGTATGTGGTACCAGAGCATGCAGAGCCCTTATGGCACCCCGGCAGGTTCGGGAAGTGCCACATGTGCAAGGCTTTGTATGATATATATGGCATGTAATTTATGCATGGGAGGCAGCATGTGCTGTAATATGGGATATTATTATCCGCCATATTGACAGGGCTGTTATGTCCTATGTACATGGATTATTTATTGAAATATAGTATTATTTAAGAAAGGCATACCAGAATGCGGGAAATTACATTTAAAATGGAACGTCCAGGGCTTGTAAAACCAGGTGATAAAGTACATGTAAGCGAGAAAAAGACAGCCCTTAATTACAGTTATATTATAGACCCTGCAGTAGCCATGTCTGGCTGTTATAAAGTTAATGAAAGAATTAAGTCAGATGAGGGTATTGTAAAAAATGTTGAACATAACGATAGAGGGTACTATGTAATTGTAGAATTTGAGGAATAGTTAATATACTGAAATATAAATGCCATATAGTATAATATTAACTGGAAAGGAATTTATTATGATAAAACTGGAAAGAACATCTGTGATGAACTTTGAGAATGCAATGCGTGGTGCGAGAAACCCGCTTAACAGCTGGGCCAGGTACGACAGTTATACAGATGCAGAAGGGAATTTTGTATTTGGTGTTAATGATTTAGCACTTGCAAAAAAGTTATGCCATGCAGGGAGTGACCACCGCAAATTTATAAGGCAGGTTTTTATTTCAGTAGATATTACAGCACCAATTTACTGGTGGAAGGAGTACGACACATATAAGGTTGGAACTGTAGCTAATTCAACAAGTACAATGCATAAAATACACAGCAAGCCATTTGAAATGTCTGATTTTAGTACAGACCATTTGGTGCCATCTGCGCTGCTACATATGGAGAATATGGTACTGGCACTTGAAAATATAAGGAAAGAATATATTAACACAAATGATAAATCTTTATGGTACAGTATAATACAGCTTCTGCCAGAAAGCTATAACCAGATGCGTACATGTACATTTTCTTATGAAAACGCAGCATCAATGTATAATGCCAGAAAGAACCATAAACTTGAAGAATGGCATACATTTTGTGAATGGGTATGTTCACTTCCATATTTTAAAGAGTTGTTTATTTATAATGATAGTGAAGTGTAAAAGAAGGCAGGAAACTGGCAGGACGCAGAATGGCATTATGCATGTGTTTTTAATTAATTAATATATCAGTTAATGGATGGAGGATTGAAATGTTAGAAACAGGGATTAAGGGACACCAGGAGATTACAGTAACACAGGAACTTACAGCTAAAAATATGGGAAGCGGCGTTATGGATGTATTTGCAACGCCGGCGATGCTTGCCCTTATGGAGAAAACGGCATTTACAAGTGTAATGCCACACCTTAATGAAGGCTGTGGAAGTGTTGGCACTAAGGTTGAAATAGACCATGTTGCCTCATCACCAGTTGGAATGAAGATAACATGTGATAGTGAACTTATTGGTATAGAGGGAAGAAAGCTTATATTCAAAGTTGAGGCTTACGACAGCAAAGGGCTGGTAGGCAAGGGAATACATGAGCGTTTTATAGTTGAAAATGAGAAATTCCAGGAAAAGACAAATAAAAAACTTTAATATATTTCTGGGATAGATAAAAATCCTGTTAAAAGATGGAAGGAGAATATTATGGGACAGAACAATCCAGTAGTAACTTTTGAGACAACAGCAGGTGTTATAAAGGCAGAGTTATATCCAGATATAGCACCAAACACAGTAAATAATTTTATTTCCCTTATAAATAAGGGGTTTTATGATGGCCTGGTTTTCCACAGGGTAATCAAAGGCTTTATGATACAGGGAGGTGACCCTGACGGGAATGGGACAGGCGGTCCTGGATATTCAATTAAAGGTGAATTTTTAATGAATGGTTTTAACAATAATTTAAAACATACAGAAGGAGTCCTTTCAATGGCACGTTCTGGTATGCCTGATTCTGCGGGTTCACAGTTTTTTATAATGCATAAAACTGCACAACACCTTGATGGCTCATATGCCGCATTTGGCAAGGTTACAGAGGGAATGGAAGTAGTTAATGCTATTGCAGAAACAGCTACAAATGGATTAGATATGCCAGTTGAACCACAGGTTATGGTTAAAGTTACTGTAGATACAGCAGGTGTTAGTTACAGTGAACCAGAAAAATGCTAATAACTGTCTGTACAGGGCAGCAGGAGGATAAATTTGAAACCACAGATTGAATTAGACAAGCTTTTAAAAAGTATTAATAAAAAAAGTTATCCTGCATATAAAAGCCTTAAGGGAAACTACCAGTTTGAAGGGTATATCCTGGATATATGCCATGTACAGGGAGACCCGTTTGCAGCGCCTTCAAAGTTAAGCGTGTATGTTAACAGGGCACAGGCAGGGTTTCCAGAAGAATATTATAGTACAAGTTATAAGAAGACAGCACTTGCTGATTATCTGGCAAGACAGTTTGGCAGGGCTGTACAGAAATATTCATTCCAGGCGGAAGGTTCTGGTAAAAGCGGGCTTATAAGTGTAAGCAGGTGCGGGCAGGAAGTCCTGGAAAGGACAGCGGTTGAAATAGATAATGGCAATATACTTGTCCGTTTTGAAGCAGGTTTTCCTGCATTTGGAAGGACAATTAATGCTGAAGGGCTTAGAAAAATATTATTTAATTATATTCCAGAGATTGTACGCAAATCACTTTATTATAAAAACCTTGACCCCGCAAAATTAAAGGATGTTATAGAACTTTCAGAAGACCAGTATGTTTTAAGGGAAGAAGCCATAAAAAGACATCTTGTAGCATTTGTGGCAAACGGGTCAGTGCTTCCAAGGGAAAGTGGCATTTCACAAAAGCCTATGGCAAATGCAACAGCCTTCAAATCACCAGAAAGCATGGAAGTTGAAATAGAACTCCCACATAAGGGTAAAATTAAAGGAATGGGAATTCCAGAGGGCATAACGTTAGTAGTTGGCGGCGGATATCATGGAAAATCTACATTGTTAAAAGCACTTGAACAGGGAATTTACCAGCATATTGCAGGTGATGGCAGGGAATATGTTGTGACAATAGAGACAGCAGCTAAAATAAGGGCAGAGGATGGGCGTGCAGTATCACATGTAGATATTTCACCATTTATTAATAACCTGCCAAACGGAAAGGATACCGTGGATTTCTCTACAGAGGATGCAAGCGGCTCTACTTCACAGGCAGCCAACGTTGCCGAAGCAGTCTGTGCAGGTGCAAATGTGCTTTTAATTGATGAGGACACATGTGCAACCAATTTTATGGTAAGGGATGCACTTATGCAGGAAGTAGTTTCTGGTGAACATGAACCAATTACACCATTTACAATGCAGGCAAGGGAAATGTACGAAAAATATGGAATATCAGTAATACTTGTGGCAGGAAGCTCTGGTTCTTACTTCCATATTGCAGACAAAGTCATCCAAATGGATAATTATTTTACATATGATATAACAGACAAAGTACAGCAAGCCTTAAAAGACAGGGAAAACCAGTACCAGGAGCAGACAGTCCCGCCAGTGCATGCTGGTGTATTGTTTAGTGGTAATAAACGTATGCTGGCAACAAAAAAGGCAGACAGAAAAAAAGGACAGGTTAAAATTAAACAGGCTGGTAAAGACAGTTTTTCTATTGGCATGGAAACTGTTGATTTAAAATATGTAGAACAGATTATGGATTATGAACAGGTTACAACACTGTCATACTGCTTAAAAGCACTTATAGAACAGATGGAAACCAAAAAAACTGATGCTGCCAGCGCAGTAGATAAATTATGGGCACAAATCCAGAAAAAGGGCTTAAAGTCACTATGCCCAGGTTCTTATCTGCCTGTTTCAATGGCACAAGTACGCAGGCAGGATATATTTGCATGCCTTGACAGGTACAGAGGGATTATATAAATTGGTTTATTTCCATTTACATGTGGTTATATGATGAAAAGTATATAGTGCGGGTTTATTTACAGCCTGCACTATATTTTTATTATATCAAAACCAAAAAGCATTTGTG
The DNA here is from genome assembly GCA_022797375.1 of Lachnospiraceae bacterium. GTDB lineage: Bacteria > Bacillota > Clostridia > Lachnospirales > Lachnospiraceae > Butyribacter. The sequence continues at coordinate 15,457 of JAAWKM010000046.1, read as the reverse complement.
ACAGCCGTTTTTTAATTTTGACAGAAAATTGTCCGATATATTACATATAACTAATTTTTTATTGTATATGGGGGTGTCTGGGGAATGGAATATGCCTGCTAAGTTAAATTTAGTAATATTTTGGATTTGGCAGCATATAATTTATAATAAAATAAAGTAGTACAATTTGATAAGGGGGAAATAATGGACAAGAAAAAGTTAAAATTACTTGCTGTCCTGTCTGTCCTTTGTCTTTTTTGTGTGCTGTTGGAAGCATATCTCCGGGGTTATATAAAACCAGAAGTAAAGCAGACAAGCCAGAATAAGACAATAGCAGATAACAGCCAGGATAAAGACACTAAGGATGATGACGGTAAAGAAAATGACAACAGCATTACAGACACTGAAAATAATACTGGTGACAGCAACAGTAGTAAAAAGAATGAACAGATAAGCACAAAGAAACCTGCCAGCACAAAGAAGCCCGCTTCTAAGAAAAATGTACAGGTTTTAGACCCTGTACGGGCATCAAATTCACAAAAAGTAAGGGTGTTAATCATGACAGGAGGCTTTGAAAGTTATTACCATAACAGTGTGAGCCTTACATGTGGTGGCAGCTTTACTGTTAGTGATGGCAAAAACATAAAAAGCTATGGCCCAGGGAAAAAGGCTGTATTTAATATGTATGGTAAAAAAGCTAAGGCAAACAGGAAGAAGAAATATATTATAAGCCCGTCCGAAGATGCAAGGCTTAAAATGCTTTCTATAAAAAGGCAGGACAGGCAGCCATTATATCGTGGGACTATCGAAGTAAAATGGACAAGGCAGGGGTTTCTGGTAACTAATGAACTGCCAGTTGAATATTACCTTTATGCTGTTGTACCAAGTGAAATGTCTACTGGCAATAATATGGAGGCATTGAAGGCACAGGCAGTATGTGCAAGAAGTTATGCCTATAACCAGATTAATGCAAAACGGTATAAAGAATATAATGCTGACCTTGATGACAGTGTGTCATGCCAGGTATACAATAACATACCTGAGGATAAACGTTCAAGAATGGCTGTTGATTCCACTTATGGACAGGTAATAACAAGCAAAGGCAAAATTATTGTTGCGTACTATTTTTCAACATCATGGGGATGCACTGCAGACGGGCAGGATGTCTGGAATACAACAGCAGAAGTACCATACCTCATAAGTTCTTTACAAGTACGCAGGAAGAATGCAGCAGAACAGGTAGAAGCGGATTTTTCAGATGAAAATAAATTCAGGGATTTTATAAATTCAGGAAGTTATAAAACATATGACAGCAGTGATGACTGGTACAGGTGGAGCATAACATTTAATGCCGCCAGCTTAAGCAGCAGGATTGATTCTGCTTTATATAATTGTTACCTTTCAGATAAGTCACTTGTGCTTGCCCAGAACAGCAAAGGCAAATTTGAACAGAAACCATTAAAGAGCATTGGCACAATTAAAAAAATACGTGTTGAGAAGCGTGAGGAAAGCGGGCTTGTAACAGAGATTGTTATTGTTGGTACTGGAAATGTTGTTAAAGTATGTACACAGTATAATATAAGAAAAGTACTTGCACCAGTTTATGAAAAAATAAAAAGGAAAAGTGGTGAAAGCGTTTCTTCATATTCAATGCTTCCAAGTGCAGCATTTTATATAGATACAGTTAAAACTAAAAAGGGCACATCATTTAAAATAACAGGAGGCGGTTTTGGGCATGGCGCAGGACTTAGCCAGACTGGTGCAGCAGCAATGGCAGAAGCCGGCAGGGATTATGCTGTAATTATTAAACATTTCTTTAAAGGGACGAAAATACAAAATGTCCAGAAGGTCTTAAAGGACTGAGGCTATCTTGTAAAAAAGCCGTCTTTTTCAAGCAGTTTATTGACAAGGCCTCCAAAAAACAGTATATACATACAGGCATAAAGCCATACCATAAGAAGTGCTATTACAGTCATTGCACCATAAAATGCTGAATAATTGCTGTAGTGGTCAACATACAGCGAATATAAGTCAGAATAGACAAGCCAGCCACTTGTTGCAATAACAGCACCGGGTACCTGGCTTTTAAAGCTGCATTTCCTGTCAGGTATGGCTTTGTACATAATTGTAAAAAAGCAGAACATTATAAAAAAGCTGATAAGCGGCCTTAAATTTATTATTGGAAGGAATACATTTTCAAGCAATGGAAAATACTTGCATGTATAGAAATATATCCTGTTGCCAAATACCATAAAAGCAAGGGTGGCAATTATAAGCAGTGCAAACGCCACTGTATAAATTGCAGAATAAAAGCGGATAAGCAGGAAATTACGGCTTTCTTCTATTTCAAATACAGAATTAAGGCCATTAGCAAGGGATATGAAGGCTTTGGAACCAAGCCATATTGCAGTAATTATTGTTACAGGCAGAAGGGTTGCAGACTGGCTGTTATATATGCCAGAAATAACTGCTGAAAAAAAATCATGGAAAGATTCTGGTATAAAGACTTCAAGTGTATTTAAAAACATGGTTTCTGTAAAAGGCGTAAATTTAAGGACTGCAAACATAAACATAAAAAAGGGAAAGAAAGAAAGCATAAGGAAAAAGGCTGACTGTCCCGAGAAAGCCGGGATAGCAGCCCTGTTTGTCTCCTTTATTATGGTTTCTGTTATATTGCGTACTTTATTATACCAGCGTATTAAATATTTATATTTCATATATTCCTCCTAACTGCTTAAAGTGGAATAATATAGAAATTATCCACATACTGGTTTAAGCATAAAATAATAATAAAGACTGTGCCCGTATGGCAGTTTTATTTCATAATAAGGCTGTAATCCCCAGATTTAAGTATTTCTGCAAGTTCATTTACAGAATTAAAAGTATTATTTGTGATTATTCCTCCATTTGCCAGGTCTTCCTCTTCGTGGAAATCACTTCCAGAAGTCATGATAAGCCCGTTCTGTTTTGCCCATTTAAATGTTTTCTTATTATTACTATTATGGCGCATATTGCCATTATATACCTCTGCACCATCAAGAAAATGCGGGTCAGCAGGTGTGCAGTATGCCCTGTTTGGATGTGCCTGCACAAGCAGTATACCATTTTTATGGCAGAGTTTGTATAATTTCTTTAATGGCAGCTTAAATAAAAGCGGGTTCTGTAAAAAGAATTCTGTATCTGCGCCATATAAGAGATAGTCATTTGGGCTTTCCAGAAGGCTTACTTCTGCACCAGGCAGGATTTTTAAATGTAAATGGTTTTTCTGTGAGTATTCAAGTGCACACTGGTATCCGTTCAGGAAAAATTCTGTAAATTCCAGCGGGTTTTTAATATTATTATGTTCCATAACCCATTTACTGTAGTGGTCTGTAATAACGGCGGCATCGTAACCTGCTGCCTCATACATTTCTACAAGCTTCCTGGCACTTATATTTGCACAAGGGCTTGTTTCGCTTGTATGTGCATGTAGTTCTGTTTTCAATTTTAACCTCATTTCTGCTGGAATAGTGCTGCTGGCTCCAGCTTTTTAATGCTAATATTATTTTACCAAATAAAAGGTAAAATATCAAAAAAAAGTTATCTGCATATGATAAATATATGGTATTATTATAGTATAAAATATTTTTCAGGAGGAAAAGGATATGCATAGTTTTCAGAAAATTACTACTGATATAATGGAGATTAACCCATTTGAAAAAATAGGCAAAGACTGGATGCTTGTTTCTGCAGGCAATGAACAGAAAGCAAACACAATGACAGCATCATGGGGAGCACTTGGGCAGATGTGGGGCAAGGATGCAGCATTTGTAGTTATAAGGCAGAGCCGCTTTACTAAAGAATTTATAGACAGGGAAGGGAAATTTTCATTAAGTTTCCCGAAAAATGACTATAGAAAACTTATGAAATTCCTTGGGTCAGTTTCAGGGAGGAATGAAGATAAAATAAAAGAATCAGGTGTAGAAATAGGGTATTACAATGGTGTCCCATATGTAGACCAGGCGGACCTTCTCTTAATATGTAAGGTAATGTCTGCTACGTTAATTAAGCCAGAAGATTTTAAGGACAACAGCATTGATATGGCATGGTATAAAGATAAGGATTACCATACACTTTATATAGCAGAAATTACGGATATTCTTGCAAGATAAATGTCTTATTTTGCGTGTAAAAGGGTTCTTGTTTTCAACGTAGAAAAGTTGCATAAGATGTGGTAGCATTTGTGTATGTTAAGGAAGCGTCTATGTTATACAGGCAGTTCCTGGGCATACTTAAATTAATATTATAGAAGGAGGAGTAATTTATGAAATCCAGCAAAACAGCAAAGAGGATTTTATCTCTTGTTTTAGCAGTTGCAGTAGTTGCAAGTTCTGTAATAATTGCACCTTTGCAGAAAAGGGTATCAGCAGCATCATCTTATGGCGCTTATTTATGTCTTAGTACAGAGATGTGGACTTTCAGGAATGCACATAACGATTCAAAGTTCAGTGACAAGCTCCAGAACACAACTAATGAACTGGCACCAGCAGCAGATAAGGCTAAATTTACAGATGTAAAGTCAATGAAGAAAGCTAAAAAGGCTAAGAAATATACTGTATCACTTACAGGGCTTAAGCCAGAAGTTATGGGCAATGAAACTGCTTTTAACACACTTTTTATTGATACTTCCATTCCTGGCACAATGAGGGATAAAATTAGCGTTACAAATGTACAGGTATTCTTTGATGACAAGAAAGTTAAAACATTTAAGAAAGCAGTTTTAACACCAGACCCTGACAAAACAGAAGATTTTACACAAATCCAGATAATTAACACATGGAATTCAAGGGTTCCAACATTTAAGTATACCATGCCTAAGAAGAGCATAAAAATTACTTATACTATTAAGTTTAAATAATTTGTTGTATCTGTATTGACAAATATAGACAAAGGGTGTACTATAATAGTTGCTTAGGTTGTACATATTGTACAAAACATATTTGTGGAGGGATTAACATGAAAAAAGCATTGAAGAGAAGTTTATCATTAGTACTTGCACTTGCAATGGTAGTTACAGGTTTTGCAGTTACAGCTAATAAGGCGTCAGCTAAGGCAAAGAGCTATAAGACATATATTATGTTTGCTGACAGTACATGGAAAGTACAGAACGGCATGAGTGATGATGCCTGCAAAGGTGCTAAGACTATCAAGAACAAAAAAGGTTCACAGAAAGTTTCTTTAACTATTAACAGGAAAGATTTAGAGGGTGCAAGCGAGAGCATAACAAGCACTACTGTATTATGTGTAGATATTGTTGACCTTATGAAAGATTACAAAGAATCAAAGGTTAAAATCAGCAATGTAGTAGTTAAAGTTGATGGCAAGAAAGTTGCTATCAGTGGCGCTAAGTTAAAACAGGGCTATATTGAGAAAGAGCACCAGTCAGAAGGTAACTACAAGTACCGTCTTGAACTTTTTAATGAGTATGGTGATACAAAGGCTGACCCTTGTGCAGCACCAGAGAAGTTCGCATTTAAGAAATCTCTTTCAATCTCTTTTAAGATTAAGCTTAAATAATTTACATAATAGTTAGAAAAGTATGCTGTTTAAAGCAATAGTTTTAGGCGCGGTACTTTATAATAAGAGAAGGTGTTTCTGGTTACATGGGGATGTAATTGGAGATAAGGCTGACGGGCTGCCATATCTGGCAGCCCGTCAGTTTCTTTACAATGCCAACAGTATCTGGTATTATACCAGATGGGAAATAACCCCTGCCATCCAGAGCAGCGGGTTATATTTTTTAGAAAGGATTTTAGCCAGATGGAAGAGCAGGAAAGGTTTTTAGAAATACTTGGTGAGATAAAAAATATTGCGGCATTACAGAATAATACATTGTCAAAAGAGGAGATAAGCAGGTACCTTGGTGGAATGGATTTTGACAGTGGCAAAATTGACGCTGTATATAAATACCTTAGTGCAGGCGGAATTAAAATTACAGGTTATGAAGGGGCACCAGACGTTACAGAAACAGGCAGGACAGGGGACAGGGCATTATTTAACAGGAAGCTTTACAAGCAGGAAGTAGAAAAGCTTGGCATTACAGACAGCAAAGAAGCTGGCAGCATTATAAAAGGGTTCCTTATGGGGGATGACACTTTAAGGGACAAACTGGCTGAAAGCAAGCTTGCACATGTAATAAAACTTGCATCAGGATATAGTACACGCAAAGCAGTTGCAGATAAAACAGTATCTATAGATGAAATTATATCTGAGGGCAATGTAGGGCTTTTAACAGGCATTGCAGTAATTAGTGAAAACAGGGCACAATATATTAAAGAAGATGGTGAGCCTGATTATGAAGCTGTATATGGTATAATAAATATGGAGATAGTTAGTGCAATGGAAAGCTTTATAGACATGGAAACATCTGGGAAAGACTGGGAAAATGCCATGCTTGCCAAGGCAAACCTGCTGCATGAAGCTGCAAAATATCTTACTGGTGAAAATGGAAATATACCATCTGAAAAAGAATTATCAGAATATACAAAAATTCCTGTAGAAGAAATCAGAAGAATAACGGGGCTGTCAGAAGACACAAAAAGGGTTGTATCCTCCTGAAAATGCCAGTTTGGAATTTTATACAGTAAAAACAAGTTTATGAAGTATTGGATTTTAAGACATAAATATGCAAAAGGATTACAACATCTCTCTACAGTTGTAAGACTTAGAAAAATGGAAATGTCCACAAAATATAGTGTGTATTTTATATTATGCACAATATCTTGTGGACATTTTTCCCATATAATGCTATAATAGCATTGCGCGAGCCAAGCGGATATTCGCAATCCGCAATGCTTGCCCTGCAAGCTATAGCTACTTGCTTATAACCTCATAAAGAAAGCAGCCACCGCTTATGTTTTCTGTCATAGAAGCAGGAGACTTTCTTTATGAGGTTAAATTAAAAACAGGAGTGATGTATATAATGAAGGTTACAAAACGTGATGGCAGAGTTGTGGATTATGACCGTAATAAAATAGTGGTCGCAATACAGAAAGCAAATGCAGAGGTTGACCATTATGAGCAGGTCTCTGACGAAAAAATTGATTCTATTGTTGCAGGTATTGAAAATAAGCGTATGGACAATCTTATGGTTGAGGATATACAGGATATGATTGAACAGAAGCTTATGAGTGAAGGGAAGTTTGAACTTGCCAAAAAGTACATAATATACCGTTATACACGTGAACTTGTGAGACGTGCCAATACAACTGATGATTCCATTATGAGCCTTATTAAAAACAGCAACAAGGATGTTATGGAAGAGAATTCCAATAAAAACGCCTATATTGCATCTACGCAGAGAGACCTTATAGCAGGTGAGGTATCCAAAGACCTGACAAAAAGGGTGCTTCTTCCAGAGAAAATTGTAAAGGCACATGAGGACGGAATAATACATTTCCATGACATGGATTATTTCCTGCAGAGCATATTTAACTGCTGCCTTATAAATATTGGGGACATGCTTGAAAATGGCACTGTAATGAATGGTAAACTTATTGAAAGCCCTAAGAGTTTCCAGGTAGCATGTACTGTTATGACACAGATTATTTCTGCAGTTGCAAGCAGCCAGTATGGAGGCCAGTCAGTTGATATCAGGCATCTTGGCAAATACCTGCGTAAAAGCCATGACAAATATGCAATGCATTACAGGCAGAAATACGGCAATGAAATAAGTGAGGATATACTTGAAGAGTTTGTACAGGACAGGCTGTCTGATGAACTTAAATCAGGTGTACAGACTATACAGTACCAGATTAATACATTAATGACTACAAACGGCCAGTCACCATTTGTAACTTTATTTTTAAATCTTGATATAAATGACCCATATATTAAAGAAAATGCGATGATTATTGAGGAAATACTTAACCAGCGCATTGAGGGTATTAAAAATGAAAAGGGTGTATATGTTACACCGGCATTCCCAAAACTTATATATGTGCTTGATGAGCATAACTGCCTGAATGGCGGGGCATATGATTACCTTACAAGGCTTGCAGTGAAATGTTCAGCTAAAAGGATGTACCCTGATTATATTTCAGCTAAAAAGATGCGTGAGAACTATGAGGGTAATGTATTTTCATGTATGGGATGCAGAAGTTTCCTTACACCTTGGAAAGACAGCAAAGGGGAATATAAATTTGAGGGACGCTTTAACCAGGGTGTTGTAAGCATAAACCTTCCACAGATAGGCATAATAGCAGATGGTGACGAAGAAGTGTTCTGGGAGCTTTTAGAAGAGCGCCTTGCACTTTGCTTTGAAGCACTTATGTGCAGGCACCATTCACTTGAAGGCACACTCTCAAGTGTAAGCCCTATACACTGGCAGTATGGCGCAATAGCCAGGCTTGGCAAGAATGAACCTATAGACAGCCTTCTGCACAATGGCTATTCCACTATATCTTTAGGGTATATCGGGCTGTACGAAGTAACAAAACTTATGACAGGCGTCAGCCACACAAACCCTAAAGGGACTAACTTTGCACTGCGCCTTATGAAACGCCTGCGTCTTGCATGTGATACATGGAAGCTTGAAACAGGCATAGGTTTCGGGCTTTATGGCACACCAGCAGAAAGCCTGTGTTACCGCTTCGCAGAAATTGATAAAAAGAAATTTGGCAGTATAACAGATATAACAGATAAGGGATATTATACTAACTCATACCATATTGATGTGCGTGAGAAAATAGATGCCTTTAGCAAATTCAGGTTTGAAAGCCAGTTCCAGAAGATTTCTTCTGGAGGTGCAATTTCATATGTTGAAATACCAAATATGAGACACAATCTTGAAGCATTAGAAGACCTTGTAAAGTTTATTTATGAAAATATACAATATGCAGAGTTTAATACAAAGTCTGATTACTGCCATGTATGTGGCTTTGATGGTGAGATTATAGTAAATGACAATCTTGAGTGGGAATGCCCGCAGTGCCACAACAAGGATAAAAACAAGATGAATGTTACAAGAAGGACATGTGGGTATCTTGGTGAAAATTTCTGGAATGACGGCAAGACAAAAGAAATTAATTCAAGGGTGCTGCACCTGTAACATGATATAGCATTTGGACTGCCACAGGCAGCATGGGGATTTTATATAATGAATTATGCAGAGATAAAAGAATGTGATGTTGCAAACGGGCCAGGTGTAAGGGTATCACTTTTTGTCAGTGGCTGTACACACCACTGTAAAGAATGCTTTAACCCTGAAACTTGGGATTTTAATTATGGAAAGCCTTTTACATGCAGTACAGAAGATGAAATAGTAAAATATCTTGCACCAGATTATATAAAGGGGCTTACACTTCTTGGAGGTGAGCCTCTGGAACACTGTAACCAGCAGGGGCTTCTGCCTCTGTTAAGAAAGGTTAAAGGAATATATCCGGCAAAGAGCATATGGTGTTTTACAGGATATGATTTTGAAAAAGATGTTACAGGGCGTATGCTTAATGAATGGGAAGAAACAAAGGAACTGCTTTCTTATATTGATGTTATTGTAGACGGGGAGTTTATAGCAGATAAAAAAGACCTCGGGCTTGTATTTAAGGGCTCTTCCAACCAGAGAACCATAATGGTACAGGAAAGTATGGCAAGCGGGGGGATTGTATACTGGGATGAAGGGTAACTGGATATTTTTACTTATAACCTGGCACTATAAATACGGAAAAACAGCCTTGCTATTTTAAAGCAGGGCTGTTTTTCTGTATTGTGCAGAAGTAATCCCGGTTATTTTTTTGAACTGGTCACTCTTGACATAGAAAACAATAAGATATAATATAGTTTTAAAAACTATGTCAGGAGGGGCTGTAATGGAACTTAGAGAATTAAAAATAGGCAATCTTGTAATTAAATATCCAATAATACAAGGAGGAATGGGTGTTGGCATAAGCAGGGGGAAGCTTGCAGGGGCTGTTTCTGCAAATGGCGGGCTTGGCATTATTTCCACAGCACAGATAGGTTATGATGAGCCAGGTTTTGAAAAAGACCAGAATAAAGCAAACCTGGACGCAATACGCAAACATATTTTAATGGCAAAGGAAATATCAGGCGGAAAACCTGTTGGTGTGAACATAATGGTGGCGCTAAAGAATTACAAAGCCCATGTAAAAGCAGCAATTGAAGCAGGTGCAGATGTTATAATTTCAGGTGCAGGGCTTCCTGTGCATCTTCCAGAATATGCCAGTGGTTCTGCATGTAAGATAGCACCAATCGTTTCATCAGCCAAAGCAGCAAAGGTAATATTGCAGAACTGGCTGAAAAAGGCAGGCAGGGCAGCAGATTTTGTAGTAGTAGAAGGACCAAAAGCAGGAGGGCATCTTGGGTTTAAAAAAGAGCAGGCCTGCAGCATAACAGATGAAGAGTATGATGATGAAATTAGAAAAATCATAGAAACCGTAAAAGGGTTTGAGGATAAAAGCAGTACAAAAATACCTGTAATTATTGCTGGTGGCATATTTACCCATAACGATATCTGCCACGCTATGTCACTTGGTGCATCAGGTGTACAGATTGCATCACGTTTTGTTGCAACAGATGAATGTGATGCTGATATTAAGTATAAGCAGGCCTATATAAATGCAACGGATAAAGATGTTATAATTATTGACAGCCCTGTAGGAATGCCAGGCAGGGCAATAAGAAACAAGTTTACAGACTATATTAAAAACAACAGGATTAAACCAGAGAAATGTTTTAACTGCCTTGAAAAATGCAATCCTGCAGAGGTGCCATATTGCATAACAAAAGCACTTACAGATGCAGTCTGCGGCGATACAGAAAACGGGCTTGTATTTGCAGGTGCAAATGTAGGGCGTATAAACCAGATAGTGCCAGTACATGAGCTTATGGAAGAACTGGCAGGAGTGAGGTGGTAATTTATGCAGGACCAGTTTTCAAGAACCAGGCTTTTGTTAGGCAGCAGTGCAATGGAGAAGCTTGCCAGTGCAAGGGTTGCAGTTTTTGGAGTAGGCGGGGTAGGAGGTTACGTTGCTGAAGCGCTTGCCAGAAGCGGCATAGGAAGTTTTGACCTTATAGACAGTGATATAATAAGCACAAGCAATATAAACAGGCAGATTATTGCAACAGTAAAAACAGCGGGCCGGTATAAAGTTGATGTAATGAAAGAAAGAATACTTGATATTAACCCTTGTGCAGATGTATACACATATAAATGTTTTTTCCTGCCAGGAAGTGAAGAAAACTTCCCGTTTAGTGAATATTCATACGTAGTAGATGCAGTTGACACAGTAACTGCTAAAATTGGAATTATTTTAAAAGCAAAAGAAGCTGGTATACCCGTTATAAGCAGCATGGGGGCTGGAAACAAGCTTGAAGCCTCACAATTTAAAGTAGCAGATATTTATAAGACAAAAGTATGTCCTCTTGCTAAAGTTATGAGGAGGGAACTTAAAAAGCGTGGCGTGGACAGCCTGAAGGTTGTATATTCAGAGGAATTACCTGTAGCATGTATTGGCACAGAGTGCCAGGCTGGCAGCAATAAAGATGGCATAGAAAAGGGTCCAGGACGCCAGGTACCTGGAAGTGTCGCATTTGTGCCTTCTGCTGCAGGGTTAATTATTGCAGGGGAGGTTGTAAAAGACCTTATAAAATAACATAATAACAGGCAATACGGGAACTATATAATATAAAAACCAATACAAATAACCTGCCATAAATACTGGCAGGTTATATTTGTTAAAATTGTTCTTGTTAAACTGGCAGGTAAGTAGTATATTTAATTTAAAGCAAAGAATTTTAATAAGTAATATTAACAGACAATAGTAAGAATGGCCTGGTATAAAATATCTTGCCCTGGATTACCACAAGCAGGTTGAAACAAGCCTTATACGGAGTTTTTGTATTTAGGACAGCAAAGGTTTTAAAACATCAGATTAATTTTTGGAAAGGAGTATTTTAAATGGAGAAAAAAAGTTTGTTTCCAGTAGTTAAAGGATTTTTGCATGGAGGTGATTATAACCCTGAGCAGTGGCTTGACAGGCCGGATATACTTGAGGAAGATATAAGGATGATGAAGAAAGCAGGAATTAATTCTGCTACACTTGGTGTGTTTTCATGGTCAATGTATGAGCCATCAGAAGGGGAATATCATTTTGAATGGCTTACAGATGTTATGGACAATCTCTATAAAAATGGTATTTATACAGTACTGGCAACACCTTCTGGTGCGCGTCCTGCCTGGCTTGATGAGAAATATCCAGAAGCAATGAGAGTTGATAATTATGGGCACAGAAACCATCATGGTTTCAGGCATAACCACTGTATGAGTTCACCTGTATTCCGTGAAAAGGTATCAGGAATAATCCATAAGCTTGTGGAATGTGCTGGAAAACATCCAGGGCTTGTAATGTGGCATATTTCTAATGAATTTGGAGGGGAATGTTACTGTCCGCTGTGTATAAAACGTTTCCAGGATTATCTTGCAGATAAATTTGACAATGACATTTCCAAACTGAACCATGCATGGTGGAATACATTCTGGAGCCATAATTACAACAGTTTCAGCCAGATAGAGCCACCGTTTGCCAATGGTGAAGTGAGCAGCCTTGGGCTTGACCTTGAATGGAAACGTTTCACTACATGGAATATGACAGACTATATGAAATCTGAAATACAGCTTTTAAAGGAACTGGCACCTGGAATTCCTGTTACTACTAATTTCATGGGGCTTTATGGTGGCCTGGATTACCGTGTAATGGCAAAAGAACTTGATGTTGTTTCATGGGATGCTTATCCGGCACTTCATAACCAGTGGGAGTCCTTGGCTGAGTCAATGGAAAACAATTCATTTGACCATGTAGCAATGCGTTCTATGAAGAAAGACAAGCCATTTATGCTTATGGAAAGTGCACCAGGGCTTGTAAACTGGCAACAGTTCAATAAAGTAAAACGTCCTGGCATACACAAGCTGTTCTCAATGCAGGCAGTTGCATGTGGCTCTGACACAGTACAATATTTCCAATGGAGGAAAGGCAGGGGGTCATTTGAACAGTACCATGGTGCAGTAACAGACCATCTTGGAACAGATGACACAAGAATATTCAAGGAAGTAGAAGAACTTGGCTCTGTACTGGGAAAAATTTCCAAAGTAGCAGGGACAGTTATTAAAGCTGAAGCGGCACTTTTATATGACTGGGATAACAGGTGGGCAATTGAAGATATCAAGGGTCTTGGAAATGAAACCAAAAAATATAATGAAACATGTTATAATATTTACAAGCAGTTTTTAAGACTTGGAATTGAAATGGATATAATTTCCTCTGATAATGACATTATGGATTATGATATAATAATTGCACCAATGCTTTATATGTTAAGACCTGGTGCCGCAGATAAATTAAAAGCATTTGTAGAAAAAGGCGGGCAGCTTCTTGCAACATACCTTACAGGATATGTGGATATAAACCAGCTTTGTTATCTTGGAGGTTTTCCAGGAGACGGGTTAAAAGAGCTTTTTGGTGTAATAAGTGAAGAAATTGACACCCTTTATCCTGATGACAGGAATGCAGCACTGTTTAAAGATGGAAGTGTTGCAGAGATAAGGGATTATGCAGAGATACTGCGCGTAGATGGTGCAAATGTACTGGCTTCATATATGCAGGATTTCTATAAAGGCACACCAGCAGTTACAGCAAACAATTACGGAAAAGGCACAGCATATTATGTGGCAGCAAGGATTTCCAATGAAAAAATGCAGGAAATTTTCCTGGAAATGGCAGAAAAAGCTGGTGTAGAACACAGGGAACTTCCACTTGGCATAGAATACCATAAAAGGGTTGCTGATGGTGAATGTTATGAATTTTACCTTAATAATTCAGAAGAGGTTAAAAGGATAAAGAACGTATCAGGAATTAACCTTTTAAACGGAGAAAAAGTGGATGGTGTACTGGAGCTGGAAAAATACGGAGTTGCAGTTGTAGAGGCATAGATAAAGAAATAAAAATAATTATAAAAAAGCGTATGAAAAGCGTATAAACAATTATGTAAAATAAAGGTGTAATTATGTATATAGCAGGTATTCCAGTAGGTACTTCTGATTTTGCAGAAATCAGAAGGGAGAAATTTTATTATATTGACAAAACAGCGCTTATAGAAGAACTTTTGAAAACGAGAGGGACAAAAGCAACATTGGTAACACGGCCACGCCGGTTTGGCAAAACCCTTAATATGAATATGTTATCTGAATTTTTTGATATCAGAAAAGATAGCAGGGATTTATTTCAAGGTTTGTACATTTCGGAGAATAAAGAAATATGCAATAACTGGCAGAACCAGTATCCTGTTTTATTCTTAACATTTAAAAGTGTAGACGGGCTTTCATTTGATAGTGCTATGGAAAAATTAAAGATAGTAATTTCTGATATATGTGTTGAACACTATTATCTCTTAGATAGCAGTAAAGTAAATGAAGTACAAAAAGAACATTTTAGACGTCTGGCAAATAAATCTTCCAGTATTGGTGAAACACAAAACAGTCTTCTGGCATTGGTAAAAATGTTAGAAAGCCATTATGGAAAGACAGTAATCCTTTTAATAGATGAATATGATGTTCCCCTTGCTAAAGCCAGTGAAAATGGATATTATAAAGAAATGCTTGATGTAATAAAAGGTATAATGCAGGTTATAAAAAACAACAACCTGCTTAAAATAGCTGTTATTACTGGATGCCTGCGTATTGCAAAAGAAAGTATCTTTACAGGGATGAACAATTTTGATACGTTCCTTTATAGATGCTTATAGCAGTACTGTAAAGAAAAAATTTGAAACACTTATATCAGGCGGATATATAGTACAAAATATAAAAGAAGATTTAACATATGACTATATCCATTTATCAGAAGAAAACCTCTGGAGTATTCTTTATTTTACAGGTTATCTTACAAGGACAAAAGAAAAAGTGGCAGGAAAAAATGTTTTTGCGTTATCAGTACCAAATGCAGAAGTTATGGAAATATTTGAGGATGCAGCAGAAGAATGGTTTGTAGAAACTTCAAACCAATGGGATAAAAAAGCCCTTTTTGATGCTGTGTGGAACAGAGATGATAAGAGTATATCTGAAGAGCTGACAAAGCTTTTAAGGAAAACAATAAGTTACCATGATTATAAAGAAGATTTTTACCATGCATTTTTTGCAGGTATTTTTGCAGGTGGGTGATATATTGTTGAATCCAATAAAGAACATGGAGAAGGACGCAGTGATATAATTGTACAAGATTATACAGGAGACCGTATAGAAATCCCCTGGCAAACCAGCCACTTATGCCTTTATGTCATAGAAGCATGCTATACCAGGGGATTTCTATACCAGGTTAAACAATTTTTTATCATAAAAAATAGTAGAATGGTCTGTTTGCTATAACCATCAAGAACTGTCAAAAACTGCATGGATACTACATTTCAACGATCTTTTACATTCTCATTGCAG
>JAAWKM010000248.1 GCA_022797375.1 Lachnospiraceae bacterium | reverse complement strand
TTATCCTTATAACGCCTTCTGGCTTATCCATGTATTTGACCGAATTGCCAGTTATATTATTAATAACGCGTTTGAGCTGTTCAGGGTCAGCGGTAATAAGGGTATCTGCACTGGTATTGTTTTCATAGTTTATTTTAATATTATGTGACTCCAGGTCAAATGCAATTTCATCAATACAATCCTCAAAGTATTCACCAATATTTAAGACAGTAAAATTATATGGCAGTGCATTTTGTTCTATTTTGGCAAAAAGTGATAATTCATCTACAAGGTATGTCATATCAACAGCTTTTGCTATAATAGTCTTAAGATATTTCTCCTGCTTTCCGGGAGTTGCTGCCACGCCGTCTGCCAGTCCCTCTGCATAGCCTTTAATTGCCGTCAGTGGTGTTTTTAAATCATGTGATATGCTGCCCATCATATCACGTGTATTCTGTTCATATTGTATTCTTTCTTCAAGTATTGACTTAAGACGTATACGCATTTCCTCAAAATCACGGCAAAGTTCACCGATTTCATCAGAGGAGGTTACACGTACAGGGTTGTCAAGATTTCCAGCCCCTATCTGCATTGTAGCAATATGAAGTATATTAAGCGGTTTTACAATACTGTGGTAAAGCCATAGTATAAGTATTGTACCAGTCATAACAATAATTGCAAGGAAACATATCATAATATCATGGAAAGAATTTCTCCATGATGGCATAAGTTTTGACAGGTCAGTTACCAGGTAAAACTGCCCTTCTGCATTATCAGTGAAATAAAAGTCTTTGCCACGTATTAGCAGGGAATTTTTAGTATCAAGTGATATATAATTATTGTCTTTGCTTGCTTCTGTAAAATATGGAAGAACATTCATCCTGCTATAACATTCTTTATCACCAATATAAAACTCCTCATCTTTATACCTTATAACTATAAAAGTATCCCTGCCTGCAAGTGTAGATGTAATAGTATTTATTGTGGCAGGGGCAAGGAGGCTGTCAGGGTGGTTGTCTGCAATATCTGCAATAGAATTAAAATCCCTGGAGGTGATATTGTATAACACTTGTACAGGATTTAATATGAACCCATAACCTTCATAGTCAGCAGGGTCAGCACTGTAATATGCTATAAGATTATCTGCCTGCATTTGTACCGTTTTGTGGAAACTGGCAGCACCTGCGCACAATGGGAAAACTGTCATAATAAGAAAGGCAACAATAAGCCTGCCGCGTATTTTCAATATAATCCCCTTTCTGGATATTAGTAAGCATTTTTATTTACATTATTGCCGAAAAATGTCAGGAAAAGTATTTTAAAATCCAGGAACATTGACCAGTTTTCAACATAATATAAATCACATTCAATTCGCTTTGTTATAGAGGTATCACCCCTGTACCCGTTGACCTGTGCCCATCCGGTCATTCCCGGGCGTACCTGGTGCTTTATCATATATCTTGGTATTTCTTCCTTGAATTTATCTACAAAGTATGGGCGTTCAGGTCTTGGGCCTACAAGGCTCATATCCCCCTTTAATACATTAAACAGCTGTGGAAGTTCGTCAATATTTGTCCTGCGCATAAACTTGCCAAATTTAGTAACGCGGGGGTCATTTTCTGTAGTCCATGCTTTTTTCTCTTTGCTTTCTTCCTGTACTTTCATAGAGCGGAATTTATATATTGAAAATTCCCTGTTGTGGAGGCCTATTCTCTTTTGTTTGAAAATAAGCGGGCCTGGGGAAGTAATCTTAATAATAATAGCGCTTGCAAGCATTGGTATACAGAAAATTATAATTGCAACAAGTGAGCCAAATATATCAACACATCTTTTAAGCACTTTATTAAAAGATGAACTTAAAGGCACATGCCTTACATGTATAACTGGGATGCCATCAAGGTCTTCTGTATAGGGCTTTGTAGGTATAATATTGTTATAATCAGGTATAAACTTAGTGTGTACGCCTGATTTTTCACATATTGCAACAATTTTTTCAAGCTTGCTGTATTCATCAATTCCAAGAGTTATAGCAATCTCATCATATTCATTAGAAGCTAACAGCCCTGGCAGTTTGTTTATTTTGCCAATAATCTGCACATGTTTGTATGTTTCACCTTCAGGCTGGTTGTCATCAAGCATGCCATGAATGGAGTAGCCCCAGTCAGGGTGTGACCTGAGCCTGTCAATATATCCCTTGGCAGTACGGCTGTACCCTACAATAAGTATGTGTTTAAGGTTTTTGCCAGCCCTTCTCATCTTGCGCAGTATCTTTATAACAAAAAGCCTGAACATATAGTCAATGCTGATATTTAATACAACAAAGATTCCAAGGAAAAGACGTGCATAGTTATTCTCCCTTAGAAGGAAATACAGTATTGCAACAGTATAAAGCATACCAAGAATACTTGCTTTAATAAGGCTGAATAATTCTGAGCGCCTGCCAGAAGTACGCTTCGGGTCATACATTCCACATATATAGTATATAATAATATAGCATGGTATAAGCATTATAAGCATGTTGCGGTATTCTTCAAGTGATTTATAATATCCAAATGGAGGCCGTATAATATTGTACTTAATAAGAGGGCTCCATGTATCATCAAACCTGAGCTGGTAAGCAAGCAGAAATGAAAAGGCTATAATAATTGCATCAATTATAATATGCATAATATTAAGCAGTTTTTGGTTTTCACGTATCAAATCTTCACCTTCTTTTTAAAAGAGTTTACAGTAAACACGGCTTGTCCCTGTGCCGTCTATTTATTATAGCCATAAAACTTCCATTTCGCAATAAATAATGATAAATTAATTTCTTTTTCACAACTTTTACACAAAACGGTGGTAGACTTGATTTATTATTCACAGCTGGTTAAATACGGGTTTTAAAGCACCATTTTGCATAGTTTTTTGTAAAATATGTGCAAAATGGTACTATAATTCCTGGTTTGCCAGAAGACAGCCGCCTGGACGCAGAGTTCATATGCCAGGGCGGGTTTATTCCACTCCAGGAAAGCATGTCGCAGACATGGCTTTTGCACGCATTCCGCTACGGTAACCCACGCAGCGGCACATAAAGCACCTGTGCCCCAAAAGAAACTTATGTTTCTTCTGCCACACAGGTGCTTAAATGCCGGCGGGGTTAAAGTGCACCTGTCATGGAATAAACCCAGTCCCTGGCATATAGAA
>JAAWKM010000045.1 GCA_022797375.1 Lachnospiraceae bacterium | reverse complement strand
ATTACAATTTCACACAAGAAAAATGCAAAAACAGCATTTTTCATTACTATTTGTGCCGTGCAAAGCACGGCATGGGGATTTTTATGAAACGGACGTGGTAATATTATTTATATGACTTGTAATTATAAGAAAAATCATATAAACTTATAAAGTATAAAAGCACCGGGGCTGCTACATACAAGTCTTTAAAGAGAGGATAAGTTTACATGAAAAAGAAAAACAGGAAAAAATTTTTAACATGGATACTGGTATTTTCACTGGTTCTTTCAATATTGCCAGTAAACGGCCAGGTTTATGCAATGGCTGGAAACAAAATACAGCTCAATGCAGGGAAAACTAAAACAATGGAGGCTGGAACTGTTTTTAAACTTAAGGTTAAAAATCTGCCAGTAAAGGCTAAAAATATTAAGTATAAGTGGTTATCTTCAAAAAGCAGTGTTGTGTCTGTTTCAAAGAAGGGTGTAGTAAATGCCAGAAAAGAGGGTACTTCAAAGGTTACTTGTACTGTAAAGTATTCTGTTAAAACAGGCAGTAAGGTTGTAAAGAAGACAAATAAGCTGGTCTGTAAAATCCAGGTGGTGCCATCTGCCGTGCCAACAAAAGAACCAGCACCAGAAGCAGTACCATCTCCAGAGGTTACACCGGATGCAAGTACAGTGCCAGAGGCAAGTGCCATGCCATCTTTAGAAGCAAGCCTGCCACCATCTGTTACACCTGCTGTAACACAAGTTCCGGAGGATACAGTGCCATCAGATATTAATAATATAATAAAGGATATGGGAATAGGGATTAACCTTGGAAATACTATGGAGGCACACTGGTCAGACAAGAATAACAAGACAACTGGTGCACAGACAATTGGCGGAAACCAGCCACAGGATTATGAGAAATGCTGGGGTGCAGTAGTAACAACAAAAGAAGTTATTGATGGTTATAAGGCAGCAGGATTTTCTACTGTAAGGATACCCGTTTACTGGGGAAATATGATGGAGGACAATGGAAAGTTTGAAATCAATAAGGAATACATGAAGCGTGTCCAGGAAATTGTTAAATATTGTCTGGATGATGGTTTATATGCAGTAATTAATATACATCACTATGATGAATTTATTATAAGGAATTATCCAAAAGAAGAAGCACTTAGAATAACAGAAAAACTCTGGACCCAGATTGCGGAGTGTTTTAAAGATTATTCTGGTTATCTTGTGTTTGAAGGATTTAATGAAAACCTTGGAACACAAAGAGAAGGAGATAATTATACAGATGATGAATTGTATAATTACGTTAATGAAATGAACCAGACATTTGTAAATGCTGTAAGAGGTGCAGGAGGGAATAATTTACAAAGAATTTTAATTGTATCAGGATGGTGGACAAATATTGATAAAACGACAGATGCACGTTTTAAAATGCCTTATGATACTGCTGATAGCAGGCTTATGGTTTCAGTGCACTATATTGATAATGCAATGTACTGGGCTGAAAAAACAGGAAGCCAGGAATGGCTTGATTACAGCAGGCAGCAGTGTGAATTATTAAAAAATGCATTTACAGATAAAGGCATACCTGTTTTTGTTGGTGAATGTACATCAATTTATGATGTTGAACATATGGCGGATAATGCTGTATATAAAGAATCATCCAAGTGCCTGGAATTAATTATGGATATGGCAGTTAATTATGGCTTTGTGCCTGTTTTATGGGATGTTAATGATAATTTCTATTCCAGAACCAGTTATTCTGTAAAATCTGGAAGTGACCAGAAGGTAGTGGCAGAAACAGCAAAGAAAATCAAGGAATAATTTTCCGCCATAGATATTCTGTATATTAATATAATAATGGTTTCCAATTAAAGAAGTTTATATATGCCACCCAATAAAAATAGAAGTGCTATGTCTGAGAGTATTACAAGCATGGCACTTCTGTTTTTAATGTGTCCAGGCCAATGGAATATACTCCCATGTCCGTTTCATAAAATTGTTACTATTCACAGCTCTGCTGTCTATAGTAACATAAAATTTCCAGTTATAATTATGAGTATGCCAGAAGATAGCAGGTTTCACATGTCTAGGCTGGTATTATTCCATTACAGAAGCACTTTGGCCCCGCCGGCGCTTGAATCTGGTTTTTTCAGATTTTATGCGCCGCTGCGTGGGCCGGTGTAGCGGAAGCGTGCTCTGGAATGGAATAATACCAGCCTAGACACTGAAACCCTGCGTCCGTCCGCCAGCACAAAATAACTGGAAATTTTATGAAAAATTGTTAATGTGGACTATTTGTATTATTATGGGATTTGTTTTGACAAATGTTGTATATGGGCTTATACTTATACATTATATTATTTTGACTGAAAGGCTGGTTATTTTACAGATGGATATTTATAAGGTAAGGAAGTTTACACGTCCTGTCCATATAGATGTGGAAGTGCCAGGTTCTAAAAGCATTACAAACAGGGCTCTTTTGCTTGCTGCTATGGGAAGTGGTGAAACGCTTCTTAAAGGTGTGCAGTTTAGTGAGGATTGTTATGTTTTCCTTAAAGCACTTGAGGGGCTTGGTTTTAAAACGGAGATGGATAAAACAGCCAGGACTGTAAAGATTAAGGGTATGGGTGGAATTATTCCTGCAAAGGAGGCTTCTGTTGATGTAGGAAGTGCAGGTACAGCCGCAAGGTTTTTAACTGCATTTATGGCAATGGGAGATGGCATTTATACAATTAATTCTTCAGAACAGATGAAGAAAAGACCTGTAAGGGAACTTTTAGAGGCGTTAGAGAGTTTAGGTGCAAAGTTTGAATGGCTTGGAGAAGAATACAATTTCCCAATGCGTGTTACAGGCATAAGAAATCCTGGCAATAATAGAAATCCCGGAAATACAATGCCAGAAATGTCTGTAAAGTTAAATATTGACAGAAGCAGCCAGTTCCTTAGTGCGCTTCTTATGACAGCCCCTGCCCTGTTTAGTTCATTAACAATACAGCTTACAGGGAAAAGGGATGCAAGGTCATATGTGATGATTACGGAACAGATGATGAAACAGTTCGGGCATAAGGGTGTGGAAAAGTCTGGTGCAGACTGTTACAAGGTGGCACAGGGTTCTTATAATATAAAGGAATACCAGATAGAACCTGATGTTTCAGCAGCATGTTATTTTTATGCAATGGCAGCGGTTGCAGGTGGCACGGCGGTTGTCAGGCATATAAGGAAGGACAGCCTGCAGGGGGATATGAAGTTTATAAGTGTCCTTGAGGAGATGGGCTGCCGCACAGAATGGAACAACAATGGGGAGTTAAAACTATATGCCCCAGATGATGGAAAGCTTAATGGCATAGATGTTAATATGGCTGATTTTTCAGACCAGGCACTTACACTTGCAGCAATAGCCCCGTTTGCAGGGTCACCTGTAACAATAACAGGTGTAAGCCATATAAGGGGACAGGAATCTGACAGGATTAAGGTTATTGTTAATGAACTTGGGCGCATGGGAATAAAGTGTGATGAACATGAAGACGGGGCGGTGATTTATCCAGGGTTCCCAAAGCCTGCAAGGATACAGACCTGCAATGACCACAGAGTTGCGATGGCATTTACAATTACGGGTGTGGCAGCAAATGGCATAGAAATAGAAAACCCTTTATGTTGCAGTAAGACATTTGCAGGGTATTTTGATGTTATAGAGAGCTTATACTAAAAGGTATTTATATTAAAAAGTAATATAAGAATGGAGGTTAGTGTGAAAAATAAATTTTTCACACTGCAAATTTGTGCCTGCGGCCCAAAGTTTGCGGGCTTATGGCAGGAATGGAGGATTAAAATGAAAACTATAATTGAATTAATCCAGGAAGAATTGTGTAATGCATTTAAGAAGGCTGGATATAGTGAAAATTATGCAAAGGCGGCTCTTTCAAACCGCCCTGATTTGTGCCAGTACCAGTGCAATGGTGCGCTTGCTGCTGCAAAGGAGTACCACAAAGCACCAATACAGATGGCAGAAGAGGTGGCTGTTATTTTAAAAGAGAGCCAGAGTTTTAGTGAAGTACAAGCGTTAAAGCCAGGTTTTATCAATATAACATTAAGTGGCAGTTTTCTGTCAAAGTATATAAGCAGTATGGCAGCAGATGAGACATTTGGATGTGAAAAAACGGACAAGCCACAGACAATAGTTATTGATTATGGTGGGGCAAATGTTGCAAAACCTTTGCATGTAGGGCATTTAAGGCCAGCAGTTATTGGTGAGAGCATTAAGCTTATAGCACGTTATCTTGGGCACAAGGTAATTGGTGATGCGCACCTTGGTGACTGGGGGCTTCCTATAGGGCTTATTATTACAGAAATGAAACGCCGCAGCCCGGAACTTGTATATTTTGATGAAAGTTTTGACGGGGAATACCCAGAAGAAGCACCATTTACTATAAGTGAGCTGGAAGAAATATATCCATTTGCAAGCAAATATTCAAAGGAACATCCTGAGTATAAAGAAGAAGCACAGGAGGCAACCGCACAGCTGCAGGCAGGAAGGAAAGGGTATATTGCGCTCTGGCAGCATATTATTAATGTATCTGTAAACGATTTGAAAAAGGTGTATACAAGGCTGGGTGTAGAATTTGACCTCTGGAAGAAGGAGTCTGACGCACAGCCATATATCCCGGATATGGTAAAGGATATGAAAGAAGGCGGCTATGCACATATAGATGACGGGGCCCTGGTAGTGGATGTTAAGGAAGAAACAGATACAAAGGAAGTGCCGCCATGTATGATACTTAAGTCAAACGGGGCAACGCTTTATAATACAACGGACCTTGCTACTATTGTAGAACGCAAGAAACTTTTTGACCCATCAAAGATTATTTATGTTGTTGATAAAAGACAGTCACTTTATTTTGAACAGGTATTCAGGTGTGCAAGGAAAACAAAGATAATAGGAAGTGATGCAGAACTTATATTTATAGGTAATGGGACAATTAATGGTAAAGATGGCAAGCCATTTAAAACACGTGATGGCGGTGTGCCGCGCCTTGAAAAGCTTCTTGATGAGGTTGAGGAAAAGGTGCTTGAAAAAATGGAAGAGCGTGA
Source organism: Lachnospiraceae bacterium (assembly GCA_022797375.1). Classification (GTDB taxonomy): domain Bacteria; phylum Bacillota; class Clostridia; order Lachnospirales; family Lachnospiraceae; genus Butyribacter. The sequence continues at coordinate 20,308 of JAAWKM010000045.1, read as the reverse complement.
TATGGAGGAGGGCGAAATTAAAGATGTTGCTGCTAAAGTTGCACTTGCTGCAGTTAAATATGGGGATTTAAGCAACCAGGCATCAAAAGATTATATATTTGACATGGAACGCTTTACTTCATTTGAAGGTAATACAGGACCATATATTTTCTATACAATAGTGCGTATAAAATCACTTCTTGCAAAGGTTAAGGAGAAAGGCATTATTATAGATGAGGATGCACTATTAGAGCCTTCGCACAGCCAGAGTGAAACAGATGTAATGCTTTCTCTTTGCAAATGGCAGGATACAATTTATGCAGCATATAATGAACAGGCGCCACATAAAATATGCCAGTTTATATATGAACTTTCTGATGCATTTAATAAGTTCTACCATGAGAACAGGATTGTAAATAATGAAGATGAAAAAGTGCGCAATTCATATATTAAATTAAGCAGGTTTACAGGAAATATTCTTGAAACAGCAATAGGGCTTTTAGGGCTTGAAGCACCAGAACGCATGTAAACAGATGATATTTTTACTGGAGGTGTTGTAAAATGTACCGTTTAATTTCCAAACTGGTTATTTACAGGAATGATGGTGAGGACAGCATATTGTTCAGGCTTGCAGATATATGCCAGCAGTTTGACACAGGCGGGTATATTAAAGAAAACCTTATTACAGAAATTTATATTGAGATAAACCGGCTCTTAGATATTGCTACCTGCTATGGTTTTGACAAAAATTTATGGCACAATTATCTAGCATTTATACTGGCAATGAGTGAAAACCCTTTTACACTTGTTTCTGAGAAAACAGGTGCAAATGAAGGGACGGTTAATGTATTTGCCAGAAGTGATTTTTTAATATTTAAAAAGCTTTTTGATTATGATTTTTCTAAAATAGAAAATGAACTTGGAATAAATTGTTTTAGTGTAATACTTGACTATAAAGCAGTAGTAAAAAGCGGGCATATTTCTAATAAAAGTGTTAGTGAAAAAGTCCAGGAACTTAGTGAGGCTATAGAAAATGCCACAGATGAAGGCCGGATTTATAATATTGTAACAGGTTTTTATAAAAAATATGGTGTTGGCAAATTTGGGCTTAATAAGGCTTTCAGGGTTTCATATAATAAAAACAATGCAGACCAAGGCACTGTTTTAGCGCCTATAACATCAACAGGGAATATGGTGCTTGATGATATAATAGGCTATGAATCACAGAAAAAGAAACTTATTGAAAACACAGAAGCATTTTTAAATGGAAAGGCTGCTAATAATGTATTGTTATTTGGTGATGCTGGCACTGGAAAGTCTACAAGTATTAAGGCAATATTAAATATGTATTATAGCCAGGGGCTGCGCATGATTGAAGTTTTTAAACATGAATTTAAGGATTTATCACGTATAATTGAAGAAATTAAAAACAGGAATTACCGTTTTATAATTTATATGGATGATTTGTCGTTTGAAGAATTTGAAATAGAATATAAATACCTGAAAGCAGTAATAGAGGGTGGTCTTGAAACAAAGCCTGAAAATGTGTTAATCTATGCTACTTCAAACAGAAGGCATCTTATCCGTGAAACGTGGAGTGACCGTTCTGATATGTCACAGGATGAGCTGCACCGTTCTGATACGATGCAGGAAAAACTGTCACTGGCGGCACGTTTTGGCGTTTCAATAGGCTTCTATAAGCCGTCACAGCAGGAATTTTTTAATATTGTAAAAGGGCTTGCCGCAAAGCACCCTGAAATAAACCTGTCATATGAACAGCTATGTGCAGAGGCTAATAAATGGGAGTTAAGCCACGGGGGCATATCAGGGCGTACAGCACAGCAGTTTATAAATTACCTTGCAGGTGTGGCGGAGTAAACAAAAAAACATGTCAAAAATTCCCGTATTCTACGAAAGGCTGGAATGTTACAGGGAAACATACAAAAGAGATTTGGGCAGAAGGAGGTGCTGCAATGGAGAAATTTAAACAAAATTTATATAGATTTTTATTCTGTTTATTTTGTATATTTTTCCTGGCAGTGTACCAGGAAGCAGGTTGTGCCAGTGCAGCATCTAAAGAAGATTTTGCAGAAATCAAAAATAATATTATAACAGCATATGAAAATTACCAGGCTGTTGTTGATATATCAGGATATAATGTATATGAGAAAACTGACAAGAATAAGTTAAAACAGGTTATGACAGAGGTTATTAATGAAACGCCATACTTGTTTTATGCAGGCCAGGAATATACTAAGGAAATAGCATCAGGTACATCACAGGTTAAAAGGATTGTGCTTTCATATTCAGAGGAATATACTAACTATAATGGCTCTGTAAATATTACTAAAATAAAAAATACAAGGAATGAAATTAATTCTGAAGTTAATTCTGTCATGAAGAATATTACAAACAGTATGAATGATGTTGAAAAGGCAATGGTTCTGCATGATTATATTGTGGAAAATACTTCATATTCAGACAAGCGTACAGACAAGAACCGTGTTAGTGAAGCAGGGGTTTTTATTGACCATAAGGCAAACTGCCAGGGGTATTCACTTGCATATGGAATACTGCTTCAAAAGGCAGGCATAGATGTACGTTATATAGTATCAGAAAAAATGGGGCATATGTGGAATCTTGTGAGGATAGGGAAATCGTGGTATAATGTTGATGTTACATGGGATGACCCTGTAGATGTATATTCAGGAAGTGACCAGTACAGCCTTGTTATGCATAATTATTTTTTAAAGAGCACAGGTAATTTTAAGGCAAATGGCCATTATGGATTTAAGGCAAAACAGGCATCCTCTGTCAAGTTTGACAATATGTACTGGAAAGATGTAACCAGCAGCTTTTATTACCGCAATGGCAAATGGATTTACATGGGGGATGACGGGATACTTGAAAGGAAAAAGCTTGTATCTGGGACACCGTATGTTTTATTCAGTGTAAACGGCAGGGCATTTGCCAGGTTTAACAATAATAAATATTATTTTATTGCAGGTAACAGTATTTACATATATAGCAGGCAGTCTGGCAGAATAAGTATGGTCTGGCGGACAAGTGATTATTACAGCCCTTCTTATTACCTTTCACAGATAATGTATTCTGAAGGGAGGGTTTATTACCGGCTGCTTAAAAACAAAAAATATATTAAAGGAAGTTTTAATGTTAATAATAATGGCATTCCTTGACAAAAAGGCAGCATATTGTTAAAATTTAACATAGTGCACAAGGCAGTAGTGCATCCACTCATAAAGTTTGTGTCTGTGCACTGTCCATAAAGTTTGTGTTTGTGCAATGCTTGCCACAAACTTAGATTATTCGCAAAAAGCAGCGCAGAAATGAGGAAAGATATGAGGAAAAAAGTTTTATCAATTCTGGTGGATAATACATCGGGAGTTCTTAGCCGTGTTGCCGGGCTTTTCAGCAGACGCGGATATAACATAGACAGCCTTACAGTTGGTGAAACAGAAAATCCTGCATTTTCACGTATGACAGTAGTAGTCAGAGGTGATGACCATATTCTTGAACAAATAGAGAAGCAGGTTGCCAAGCTTGAGGATGTAAGGTGTGTAAAAGAACTTAAAAGCGGCCGTTCTGTATGCCGTGAGCTTGTTCTTGTAACAGTAGGCGTAAGTGCAGAGGAAAGACCAGCAGTTGTTGCTATAGCAGACATATTCCGGGCAAATATTGTTGATGTTGCAGTAGACAGCATGATGATAGAGCTTACAGGCAACCAGGCAAAGTTAAGTGCTTTTATTAAGCTGCTTGACGGGTATGAAATTAAAGAACTGGTGCGTACAGGAATAGCAGGGCTAAGCAGGGGTGCAGAAACTCTTTTAGAAGATTAGGGTTTTACATTAATATGTTTTAATTCAGGAGGAAAGAAAAATGTCAGAAGCTAGGATTTTTTACCAGGAGGATTGTAATTTATCATTATTAGATGGCAAGACTATTGCCATTATAGGTTATGGAAGCCAGGGACATGCACATGCATTGAACTTAAAGGATTCAGGCTGCCATGTAATTATCGGGCTTTATGAAGGCTCAAAGTCATGGGCAAAGGCTGAAAGCCAGGGTTTTGAAGTGTATACAGCAGCAGAGGCAGCAAAGAAGGCAGATATCATTATGATTCTTATTAATGATGAAAAGCAGGCTGCAATGTATAACAGCGATATTGCACCTAACCTTGAAGCAGGCAATATGTTAATGTTTGCACATGGATTTGCAATCCACTTTAACCAGATTATCCCTCCAAAGGATGTTGATGTTACAATGATTGCCCCTAAAGGACCTGGACATACTGTACGTTCAGAGTACCAGGCAGGCAAAGGTGTTCCTTGCCTTGTTGCTGTACAGCAGGATGCTACAGGCAAAGCACAGGAAATGGCACTTGCATATGCTTTAGGCATTGGTGGTGCAAGGGCAGGTGTGCTTGAGACAACATTCCGTACAGAAACAGAAACAGACCTTTTTGGTGAGCAGGCAGTTCTTTGTGGTGGTGTATGCGCACTTATGCAGGCTGGTTTTGAAACACTCTGTGAAGCAGGATATGACCCAAGGAATGCTTATTTTGAGTGTATCCATGAAATGAAACTTATTGTTGACCTTATCTACCAGTCAGGATTTGCAGGTATGAGGTATTCAATATCAAATACAGCAGAGTATGGTGACTATATAACAGGACCAAAGATTATCACAGACGAAACAAAGAAGACTATGAAGAAAATCCTTTCTGATATACAGGATGGTACATTTGCAAAAGACTTCTTACTGGATATGTCAGCAGCAGGCGGACAGGCACACTTTAAGGCATTAAGGAAGCTTGCTTCAGAACATCCTGCTGAGAAAGTTGGAGAAGAAGTACGTAAGCTTTATAGCTGGAACAACGAGGATGAGAAACTTATTAATAATTAATCTGTAAATTACATGTTTATGAATAAACATGCTGTAAGGCGGGCATACCATATATGTCCGCCTTTTAAAATTGGATAGGGCCAATCCTGGTGTTTTGCAGATTATCTTATATTTATGGTTTGGATGCAGTATATGGTTATATACTTGTCTTATGGTGTCTTATGGTATATAATGTAAGAAAAAGTTAATAAATTTGAATATACATGGAGGTATAGTATGGTTTTATTAGCAGGAGTTATTATAGGAGTTATAGTGGTGGCGGTAGTGGTAGCTGGAATAGTTACAGCAATAGCGGCAGCAGCAAAGGATAGTTTAAGTGATGAGTAATGTATTAAAGGCACGGGAACTTTTAAACTGGGATGGTTTTCCTAAAATATGTGCACCTGTTGTGGAAAACACCCAGGATGGCATAATTAGCATGGCAGAGGCAGTATATAAAAGTGAAGCAGATATTATGGAGTGGCGCGTAGACCATTACAGTGATTTTCATAATATAGAAGCAGTTAATAAAACACTTTCCAGAATAAGGCCAGTCCTTAAAGACAAACCACTGCTTTTTACATTCAGGACTTCACATGAGGGTGGAGCAGCAGATATCAGTTATAATGAATATGCTTCCCTTTTAAGCACAGCAGGAGTTAATGCAGACCTTGTGGATGTTGAAGTGTACCGCCAAGGGGATATAAAAGGCCTTATAAGGACACTAAAAAAGCATGCTGTTGTTATAGGCTCTTATCATGATTTTAATGGCACGCCATCTGTGGAAGAGATTACGGACAGGATTATTTATATAAAAGAAACTGGTGCTTGTATACCTAAAATTGCAGTTATGCCTAAAAATAAAATGGATGTAACAAAGCTTATAGAAGCAACCTTGCTTGCAAAGGAGAGGCTTGGAGGCGGGCCTGTTATAACTATGTCAATGTCAGGAATGGGCGTTATAAGCAGGGTGGCGGCAGAATTTACAGGTTCTGTGCTTACATTTGGATGCATTGGCATACCAAGCGCACCAGGGCAGATTGAAGTAGAGAAGCTTAAAGAATTAATGGAAGGGCTGCATTATACAGAGGAAAGGGAAAATGGACATGGCCAGGCTTAATGAACATATCTTTTTAATTGGGTTTATGGGAGTTGGAAAATCAAGTACATCAAGGCTTTTAAGCCATATGTTAAATGTAAAAGAAGTTGATACAGATGCCCTGGTTGTTGAGAAAGAGGGCTGCCAGATTTCAGAGATATTCCAGAATAAGGGCGAGGAATATTTCCGTAACCTTGAAACAGGAGTACTTGATGATATTAAAGAAACAGAACCATGTATAGTATCATGTGGGGGAGGCCTGGCACTTCGCCAGGAGAATGTAAGTAAAATGCGGAAAATGGGCAGGGTTATATTGTTGTCGGCTTCACCTGAAACAATTTATATCCATGTTAAGGATAGTTTAAGCAGGCCGCTTCTTAATGGAAATATGAATATCCCATATATAAAGAAGCTTATGGATGAAAGAATTCCAAAATACCTTGCTGCCGCAGATACAGTAATTGAAACAGATGGGCTGCAGCTTAAAGAAATAGCGGCTAAAATTGCAAATTTATATACTTGAAATATGTTCCAAAATAAGATAAACTATAACAAGCATTTGCGGGTTTTCATTTCCGCAATTACATTAAGGAGGATTTTAAAATGGTATCAGCAGGTGATTTTAGAAATGGTTTAACTATTGAGTTTGAGGGAAATGTATACCAGGTTATAGAATTCCAGCATGTAAAACCTGGCAAGGGAGCAGCATTCGTAAGGACAAAGCTTAAGAACATAAAAAGTGGTGGTGTAGTTGAAAAAACTTTCCGTCCTACAGAGAAATGCCCACAGGCCCATATTGAACGTTCTGATATGCAGTATTTATATAGTGATGATATGTATCATTTTATGAATACAGAAACATATGACCAGATTGATATGACAGCAGACCAGGTAGGTGACGCACTTAAGTTTGTAAAAGAGAATGAAATGGTTAAAATGCTTTCACATAATGGTGAAGTCTTTGCTATTGAACCTCCTCTTTTTGTAGAACTGGAAGTAACAGAAACAGAACCAGGTTTCAAGGGTGATACAGCACAGGGTGCTAATAAACCAGCTATTGTAGAAACAGGGGCACAGGTTGCAGTTCCTCTGTTTGTAGAAACAGGTGACCGTATCAGCATTGATACACGTACAGGCGAATACCTTAAGAGGGTTTAATTTCATTAAGCAAGCCTTTTATCAGGAGTCCAGGCCGTTGAAATATTCTGAAGACAGGCGGGGAAAGTTATTTTACAAACATGCAAAAAGCTAAGGCATACTATGCGGGTTTATAATGTCCCTCCGGGTTCCCGCATAAACTGCATGGCTGTTATATTAACTAATAAAAACTGTAACACAAAAACGTGTGTTACAGTTTTTATTTTATGTTATAAATTATCATAAATTAAAGGTTTAATTTCTTAAGCAAGGTTTTATTAATTTTCCCGTTTACAGACAAATTTTTCTTTTTCTGGAATTTCTTAATAGCCTTCTTTGTTTTTGTGTTATATATTCCATTTGCTTTGCCACATTTATAACCTGATTTATTAAGTTTTACCTGTACTTTTTTTACAGTAGCTGCCTGGTAATACTGGTAAGATGCATCAGGACAGTAATAAGGGCATACGCCATCAGGATGTGCATGGTCAGGATAGTTGCTGCAGTCATAGTTGTTATTTATACAATTATTATGTCCATAGTGGCAGCCATAATCATAATCGTAGTCATAATCATAGTTGTAATTATTGTGGCAATTACCATTGTGTCCGTGAGCAAGTGAAATATCAGGAGTAAATGCCAGGGTTAAACACGTAACAGCGATAGCAATTCTTTTAATTTTCATAAGCAATCCCCCTTTTTAATTTATTTAGTTTTGTATAATAATGTTAATATAGCACAGGCTAAATAGGGTGTCAATATGTATATATCTTGAATTTCCGCAGTTTTGCCTATAGAAGTTTAATTTCATACGGACTCCTGCCAGGAATTTTCTAATTAAGGTTATGAATCTCCTTTACATAGAGATTGCCAGGTTAGGATTTCCTAGATTATACACCAGTAGCCACAAGCCAGAGAGGGCAGCCAGCACAGGACAGAGAGAACAGCCATGGCAGATGATAATTGCAAGAAATATGGCAAAATGAATTTAAGAAAAATACAGTAGAACTGCGTATATGTTTGTGGTAAGATAATGGTACTGGATGAGTTTATTGATAAAAGATTTTTTTATTGGTAATAATCTTAAAGACTAGAGCAGTAAAATGGAATTTGGAATGCTGGCACTTATAGAAAACAAAGATATTTATGAAAACATTTAGCTATGTAAAAATTCAGGGTTTGATTTTATAGAACTCAATATAAACCTGCCAGAATATCAGGCCAGACAGCTTGAACATACTGGAATTTATGAAAAACTTGCAAAGGATTAAGAGTGCAGACAAGCAGTACTGCAGGTGTATTGCAGAAGCCAAATTCATGCTTTAAGAAAACCGGTGGAGTGATTAAAAAGAAAGGCATATATTATGGATAATAAGATTTTGGGTTTAAAGAGAGGAACAGTGCAACTTGAAAAACATAATCCTGCTTGGGAAATAGACGCAAAAAATGTTATAGATAAATTAAAGGCAATTCTTGGTAATGCAGCTAAGGACGTCCAGCATATAGGAAGTACAGCAATACGGAATATATATGCAAAGCCAATTATTGATATCGTTGTTGGCCTTGAAAATGTCAATGATATTTTAAAATATAAGCCTGAATTAGAAAATGAAGAAATAATTTATAGAGGAAGCAGACAGCCTGGACAACTGTTATTTGTTAAGGGGAATTTTGAACAGGATACAAGAACCCATCATATACATATAGTAAAATATAACGGATTTCAGTGGAATAGCTATATAGCATTCCGGGATTATCTGAATGTGAATCAGGAAACTGCAAAGAAATATGAGACATTAAAATTAGAATTGGCAGCAGAATATCCAACAGACAGAGTTGCTTATACAGATGGAAAGAAAGCTCTGATAATGAAAATCACAGAAGAAGCAAATAAAAATTTTCGTCAGAACCATACACTTTATGTGTCGGATTTAGATGGAACATTACTAAATAGTTCGCAAAGAACATCAGAGTATACCAATACAGTAATTAACCGGCTTGTGGAAAAAGGTATGTTATTTTCATATGCGACAGCAAGGTCATACCAGACAGCAAGTAAAGTGACATATGGGCTGTTAGCAGAAATCCCTCTTATTGTCTATAATGGTGTGATGATTGTAAATAACAGGGATGGTGCAGTTATTTCAAAGACCTCTTTTGGAAATGAAGCAGAAAACATTCTTAATGAACTGGTAAAATGTGATATTTATCCATTAGTATATTCATTTATAGATGGGGTGGAGAAGTATTCTTTTGTGGAGGGAAAATGTTCAGAAGGTATGAAAGAGTTCCTCGCGGCAAGAAAAAATGATGCGAGGGAAAATTGTGTACAAAAAGCAGGGGATTTGTTTGCAGGAGAAATATTTTATTTTACATGCATAGATGAAGCTGCAAAGTTATTTCCATTATATGAAAAGTATTGTAATAATTACACCTGCTTTTATCAAGAGGACATTTACACGAAAAGGCAATGGCTTGAAATAATGCCAAAGGCGGCGGCAAAGGCAAATGCAATTATGCGGCTAAAAGAGATTTATGGTTGTGACAGGGTAGTTGTTTTTGGTGATGGAAAAAATGATATCAGTATGTTTGAGATAGCGGATGAATCCTATGCGGTAGCCAATGCAGTACAGGAATTGAAGGAAATAGCGACAGGTGTGATAGAAAGTAATGATGATGATGGTGTAGCAAAGTGGCTTGAAAGAGAGGATGCTAGAAGAAATAAATAACATTGGTAAAATGTGGGATTAATGAGTCCGAATAAACTGAAAAGTTGAAAAAAACCAGTGATTATGCGGTTTTACGGCACTTCAAGAAGTCTTTTGATAACAATTATATCAGAGTGGTTATTCTCGTAGTCCACTGGTTTGTGGGTAAGAGAATGATAAAAAACGGCTTTTAGATATAACAATCCATATTAAAACGCCCTTAGCTGTGGGTAACATGGCTAAGGGCGTTTTGTCGTTATATGACTTTAGTCTGTTGACTGCGAAGCGGGTTTCTCAACAGAGAAATGAGACGCAGGAAACAATAAACCACCTGCTATGCGGGTGGTGCAACAAATGCTTATAGCAACAAATCACCTTTCTTAGTATAATGTGATTGTTCAGGCCGCATTACAGGAAGGAAAGGTGATTTAATGGCGAATAAAGTAAATTCTTTATTGCACACAAAATGGATGTGTAAATACCATATTGTGTTTACTCCTAAGTATAGACGAAAAGCAGTTTATAATCAATATAAAGAAAGCATACGTCACGCAAATCAATTTTCACCAATTACATTTAAAATTGCAGCATTATCAATCAGGCATTCCAGCATAATATTAGAAATAGCTTTAATTGATTTATGTGTGATTTAAAAGTAACGGTGGCAGGGGTTGAATATCTATTTCCGTTACTTGAAAATATTTAAAATGATATTGTTATTATTCGAGAATTAGAATATAATAAGTATACTGAAAATGGAGGTATCATTATGGAATATATGTCTGCAAGAGAAGCAGCTGATAAGTGGGGGATTTCACAAAGACGAGTTGCTGTTCTTTGCTTGGAGAATAGAATTAATAATGCAACTATGGTAGGTAATATGTGGATTATTCCTGCTACGGCTGAAAAGCCAATAGATGCAAGAAGTATAAGGTACAATAAAAAAGAGGAAAAAGCTATCAAACCATTTTTAAAATGGGCAGGTGGTAAAGGGCAACTTCTTCGGGAAATAGAAAAGTATTACCCTTTTGAAAAAGGTACTATTACAAAATATGCGGAACCGTTTGTTGGCGGTGGAGCTGTCCTTTTTGATATATTGAGTAAATATGGTTTAGAGGAAGTTTATATTAGTGATATTAATGCAGAACTTATCAATGCATATCGCATTCTTAGAGATGATATTGATGAGCTTGTTACTATGTTACAAGTCATGCAAAATGAGTTCGTACCAATGGATACAGATGAACGCAAAACCTATTATATGGTAAAGAGAGAGCGTTTTAATGATTTGAAAATCAATGGCGATGAAACTATAAATATCGAAAAAGCTGCATTGATGATATTTCTTAACAAGACTTGTTTTAATGGGTTATTTCGTGTAAATAAGAAAGGATTGTTTAATGTTCCTATGGGATCTTATAAAAATCCTATGATTTGTGATGAAAACAATCTTCAAGCAATATCTCAAAAATTGCAAAAGGTTAATATTGTTTGTGGAGATTATAAACTTTCCAAAGATTTTATTGATGAACATACTTTTGTTTATTTTGATCCGCCATATCGTCCACTTACAGACACAGCAAGTTTTACAGCATATACGGAGAATTTGTTTAATGATGATAGTCAGAAAGAACTGGCAAGTTTTGTTGATGAATTAAACAAAAAAGGAGCAAAAATTGTAGTGAGTAATTCAGATCCTAAAAATTCAAATACAGATGATGATTTCTTTGATGATATTTACTCTGCTCATAAAATCAAAAGAGTTGAAGCAACAAGAATGATTAATTGCAACGGAGAATCAAGAGGTAAGATCAAGGAATTACTTATCAGTAATTTTTAAGTAGAAGCAAAATATGATAAAAAATGGCAAAGGTGGAGGAAACACCAAAACAGGTCTTGTATTTGAGGGAAAGACAGATTTAACTACTTTCTTGAATAATCAAAACGGATATAGGGTAACAGATGATATTGTTTTTTATAATGACAAAGAAGTGGAAAGAATTTTTAAAAAACATGGATTTTATCGTTATTTAAAAGAGATAGGCATTGATTGGACAAAGATTATTTCAAAAAAGCTATTACCTGATGACAGCATATATGTAATTATCAATAATACGCTTTTTATTATTGAATGCAAGTATCAGCAAGTGAATGGTTCTGTTGATGAAAAGCTGCAAACTTGTGATTTCAAAAAGAAACAGTACCAGAAGTTGATGTCACAGGTAAATATTGATGTCGGGTACATCTATCTGTTATCAGAGTGGTTTAAGAATCCAAAGTATAAAGATGTACGGGATTATATTATTAGTATGCACTGCCAGTATTACTTTGAATATATTCCTTTAACCAAATTGGGATTACCCGTACCGAAAAATAATGAGGAGAGATGATAAATGGAAAGAGATTTTAATGTTTGGCTATTCGGTTTTCGTAACAGTATAGCAGATTATGGTTATTACATAGATTTTGAGAAAGTTCATAGAAATGTAGACAATATTAAGGTTGAATTGAATATCTTAAATTCACTTATCGGCTCGAAAAATATTGAAGCTGATTTTGAGAATTTAATGAGAAAATATCCCGAAGTCTTAAAGTGTATTCCGCTACTTTTAGCAGTAAGGGCAAATGAAATCTATTGCCAGGATGAAAATGGTGGTCATTTATACGAATTTGACTTTGGAAAGTATCTGCCAAACAGTCACGTACATTATGCCAGATATAAGTATTTTATGCGAGAAACAGGATTGTTTGACTTGTTGGAAAACCATATAGTAAATAATTTGGTTGACTATGCTACCGGTGTTGAAACAGGTCTTGATTCTAACGGTCGTAAAAACCGTGGTGGACATCTTATGGAAGATTTGGTTGAGAGCTTTATTCAAAAAGCGGGTTTCGTTAAAGGTGTTAATTATTTCAAAGAAATGTATATCTACCAAATTACAGACAAGTGGAATATAGATTTATCTGCAATTTCCAATCAGGGAAAAATGGAAAAGCGTTTTGATTTTGTAATTAGAACTTCTAATATGATTTATGGGATTGAAACCAATTTTTACGGTAGTGGCGGGAGTAAGCTGAATGAAACTGCCCGCAGTTACAAAACACTTGCTTGGGAAACGGAAGAAATAGATGGTTTTACATTTGTATGGTTTACTGACGGAAAAGGTTGGACAAGTGCCCGTAATAATCTTGAAGAAACTTTTGATGTAATGAAACATATTTACAATATCAAAGATATGGAAGATGGCATAATTAGTGAGATTTTCAAATAATGGCAAAAAAAATAACAAAATGGGAACCGGAAGATTTTGAGTTGGAAACGACAACACATTGGTCTTTTCCAAAGCGTGGAGACTGGGCAACTCACGATGCAAAGTGGAGAGGAAATTGGTCACCTTATATCCCTCGTAATATCTTACTTCGATATTCACAAGAAAATGATTTGGTTCTTGACCAGTTTGCAGGTGGCGGAACAACTCTTGTAGAAGCCAAGCTACTTAATCGAAACATAATAGGTGTTGATGTTAATGATGTGGCACTTGAGAGGTGCAAAGAAAAAACAAATTTCGAGTATGACGGAGCTAATGGAAAGGTATATTTGCGTAAAGGTGATGCACGAAATTTGAATTTTATTCCTGATGAAAGTGTTGATTTAATATGTACGCACCCACCGTATGCTGATATTATCAAATATAGCGCGGACATACCTGAAGATTTATCACTGCTAAAAGTGAAAGATTTTTTGGAAGAAATGAAGTTGGTTGCTTCTGAGAGTTACAGAGTTCTGAAAAAGGACAAATTCTGTGTTGTTCTTATGGGAGATACCCGCCAAAAAGGTCATATGATACCTATGTCCTTTGATGTGATGAAAATATTTCAAGATGCAGGATTTAAATTGAAAGAATTGATTATTAAAGAACAGCATAATTGCAGGGCGACGGGATATTGGAAAACAAATAGTGTGAAATACAATTTTTTGCTGATTGCTCACGAATATTTGTTTGTATTTAAAAAGTAATAGGAGAGCTTGTTTTGATATATGGAAAAGCTATGTAAATACTCTGCCTAACAATTGGTTCAAATCTATATTAACACTATCCACGCATCAATATGTTTTGATGGTAAATGGAATTTTAATGATAACACTGCTTTTATTCATTGTTTATGGGTTAATACGTGTGCAAAAGAACAAAAATGTTTTTCGTAAACTGAATTTACAAGGCAATGAAATTGAAATTTTTGAGGAAAGTGATGATTCTTATTTTGATAAATATCTCAATGAAGTATTGTATTTATTTGAAAATGCAGATACGGATGTAATTGTATTTGAAGATATGGATCGCTTTAATGCAAACAAGATTTTCGAGCGGCTTCGTGAAGTGAACACACTTGCAAATATTCAATTGCAAAAAGAAAACAAAAAAATACTTCGTTTTTTCTATTTGTTGCGTGATGATATTTTTGTTTCTAAAGATAGCACAAAGTTTTTTGGGTATATTGTTCCTGTCGTGCCAGTTGTTGATAGTTCCAATTCCTACGATCAGTTTATTTCCCATTTCAAAAAAGGTGGGATATTTGAGAAGTTTGATAAAAGTTTTTTGCAAGGGCTCTCGCTATACATCGATGATATGCGCCTTTTAAAAAACATCTACAATGAATTTGTAATTTATTATAACAGATTAAATATTACTGAACTTGATTGTAATAAAATGCTCGCCATTATTGCTTATAAAAATCTGTTTCCACGCGATTTTGCTGATTTACAACTTAATCAAGGATTTGTATATACTCTTTTTGACAGCAAAGAATCGTTTATTGAAAAAGAAGTAAAAAGGCTTTCTGAAAATATTTTTGAAGTAGTTCATAAAATCGAATTGGCTAAAAATGAACATCTCAAAACAATCAAAGAGTTGGATGCTGCTTTTGAAGATAAAAAGCCTATTGATTATTGGAACAGAAAACAAGAATTAAGCGCGGCAGATAAAAAGGACTATGCCGAACGAAAGCAAGCAATAGAGAATCGCTTAAATAATACTATTTCTGATTTAGAGAATGAGAAATTATCACTGGAGCAAGAGCTGGTTTTGACACAAAACAAACCTCTATGTAATATTATTACAAGAGATAATATCAACACTATATTTAGCGTTACAAGTACAAATGAAATTGGGACAGTGACCTGTTTTAATGAGATAAAGAGTAGCGAATATTTTGATCTCTTAAAATATCTGATTCGCAATGGCTATATTGATGAAACCTATGCTGACTATATGACCTATTTTTATGAGAATAGTCTAAGCCACATTGATAAAACTTTCCTGCGAAGCATAACCGATAAAAAGGCAAAAGAATATACCTATTAATTGAAAAATCCACAGTTAGTTGTTTCGCGCCTTAGGTTAGTGGATTTCGATCAAGAGGAAATTCTTAATTTTGACCTACTTACATATTTACTCCAAACTTCTCTTATAGATTATGTTGATAGACTGATCGGACAATTGAAAAATACAAAGAATTTTACGTTTCTTGGAACTTATTTTGATATGACAACTGAATTGCCAGCTTATATTAAACGCCTTAATATGAGATGGTCAGAAGTATTTATAACAGCCCTTAATGAACAGTTATTTACTGAAAAACAAATACGCAGATATTCAATATCTTCTCTTTATTATTCTGATGATGATATTATTGAATTAGTTAATAAAGAAGATTGCTTATGTGATTACATCTCTAATACGTGCGATTATCTTGCAATAGATAATCCTAACATTGATAGACTGATTTATTGCTTTGCTCTGCTTGATGTGTGTTTTATAGGCTTTGATTATACAGAAATAAACAAGGATTTGTTTTATGTTGTTTATGAGGAATCTTTATATGAAATCAATGCAGAAAATTTGCAACTTATTCAAAGAGAAATCTTGGCGGAAAAGAACGAGGATGACTTCTTTCACAAGAATTACACGCTATTATATTCAAATCCTGATTCTGCAATAACCCAATATATTAATCGGAATATTAATGAGTATTTCGATGTCATTTTGAAAATAAGCGATGGAACTATCAGCGATGACGAAAATGTAGCCGTTGCTGTATTAAATAATTCTGATCTCACTACTGAGCATAAACAATCATATATTTCTGCTCTGCGGACAACTATCACTTCCATAAAAGAGATTGTGGATAGTTCCTTATGGGCATCACTGCTGGATGCCGGTATAGTACAGTATTCGAAGTGTAATATTATGGATTGCTTTAATACTGTGAAACTCAATGAAAGCGTCATTTCTTATATCAACAGATGTGATGTTGATTTGGATTTTTCAAAAACTGAATATGATAAAGATACCAAAGGAAAATTATTCAGTAGCGTGATTATATGCAACGATATTAATAACTCAAAATATAAGCAAATATTGGTGTCGTTGAAGTTTATTTATAATAATTTTGATATCGCAGAGATTTCCGGTGATAAGATTACTATTTTAATCGATACAGACATTATTCGAATGACAGCTGACAACTTAAAATTTATGCGCAAAAACTATTTAAACTGGAAAGTTTATTTCATCCGCAAGAACATAGAAAAGTATATTGATATAATGGATTATGCTCTGTTTTCACGTGAAGAATTGTTAGAGATACTTACTTGGGATATTAGTGATGAACTAAAAACGAAATTGCTTGAATTTTCTGATGAAGAAATTTCGGTAATTGGAAAAAATTATTCTCTTGTTGTATGCTTGTATATTCTCAACAACAATTTTTCAGAATCTGATTTAGCAGATTTGTTTTCATCATTTGAGCAATGGGATAATTCTATCCAAGCAAAGATATTTGATTATGCGGTGAAAAATATAACAAGTATCATTGATAACCCGATCTCTGTTTCGGAAAGATTAAAAAACAATCTTCTCCGTTCAGAAAGAGTGAACTGGGATACAAAAATTGCTCTCTTAATAGCAATGATGCCTAATCTTAGTGAGGGTTACATGAAAGAGATTCTAACGTTGCTTAACTTAACTGGCTATCTCAAAATATTTGACACTCGTAGCCGGCCAAAGTTTGAAATCAATGATGAAAATGAAAAACTACTTATTGCTTTCAAAGAAAATAAGTTGATTGATAATTATCAAGAAAATCCTGAAAAGGATGGATACTATAAAATTATCAGATTTAAACCGGTAACGAAAACATTGCCTTAAGAATTATTATAATTTGAGATTCATTCAAGAACGGAGGTAAGAAAGTGTAGCTACAAAAAGAGGATATTTTCTCAAGATATGGCGAACAAAAGATGTTACGAGAGATTGCTTTTCTAAGCAAGACCGCTTATAATTTAAACTGGAACATATTACCATTATCCGCAGCTACAGAGCATGTGTTATCAACACCGATAACAAAATGATAACATTGGCTCATGTAGGCAAGATAATATGGATAAATCAAATAATCAAAAGAAGCACAAACATGACAAAGAATAATCGCTAAACAAAATTGATTAGGTTTTGTCGAGTCCGGATATCAAATCTATTGTAAAGAACTAACATCTATAAAGAATATTAAACATATCTAAAACTATATAAAAATTTTAAAAAAATTGGAATAATCACGCTATGATGCAAGTATATGGTCAAAATTTATTTCTAAAGCATGATAAGGAAAATATACTTTTTATCAGGATATGGTCAAGTTTTTTATATTAATTCCATTAAACTATTATCAGAGGCATTCTCTAATATTTCTTTTATTACATTAGTCATTTCTTTATTATCTGGAATATAAATTTTTTCTCTTTTAGAAGTTATGTCCTCAATTAAAGGCAGAAGAAGGTTTCTGGCAAAGAGTTCATGGTCATTGCTTGCAAACATATCTTGTAATTTTTTACCATCTAATTCTTCTTGAAGATTAATGACAATTTTTTCTGCTTCTTCTTGGTTAAGCAGATAGTCAAATGCCAGACTGGTAAACATGCTTTCTATAATTCTTGTCATTTCTTCTGCGTCATCTTCAAGGAATGTATCTAAAACAACACTAGAAACTTTACTTGTGGCAGCTCCGGCAGCAACTGAACCTATAAGCCCTCCAATTAACGTACCGGCTCCTGGAAAAATAGCAGAACCTGCTGCTGCTCCTGCTAAGAACCCCCCTGTACCACCAGCAAGACCAGCAGCAGTGTTAGTAAGGTTTTTAAACATCTGTTTTCCTGAAATCCTTCCTCTAAATATATTTACAAAGTCAGATGATGATAAGATGACCATTGTTATTCCTGCAGTAATTATATTGCCCCTTAATAATTTAGCAGCGCTTTTCATTGCTGCTGCTCCATATATATTGCTTCCGTTCCTGAAGGCATTAACCAGTACGGCAGATGCCTTTGGTCCCATCAAACCTATAATAGCTTCAGAACTTCCAACTAATGCGCTATTAAGACCAGCTTTTGAAAGCTGGCTTGCAATAATACTTGTAAGAAATGCAGTACCACCTACTTTAAGTCCTGAATATGCGGCAGTTTTTAATGCATAATTAAAATCTTCACCATTCCATACAGAAGTGGCAAATGTAATTAAAGCTGTAATGCCAAATGAGGAGGTTGCAGTAATAATTCCATTTACAGAATCGTATGCAAGTGATTCAATTGTACCAGCTTTAGCAATATTTTTAGCTTGTTCATATGTAAAATGTCCTTTTTTAATAATATTAATGGCTTCTTCTGGGTTTTCTACACCTGGAACTTGTCCATGTTCAATTTTTACTTTCATTGCTTCTACAGCAGCTTCATATTTGTCAGATGGCACTTCTATTTGCATTGGTTTTCCTTTGTGCATATACCTGAAGCTGCCATGTCCATTATTTTCAAAACACTCATTTACACATCTTGGGCCAGTACCACAATATTTGGATTGTATATAATTTCCATCTAGAATCCTGTCTGCCCCGTTTTTCTGGTTATCATCTCCGATAATATGTGCATCATGTCCTGTAAGTTTGTCAAAAAGATTATTTGCTCTTTCTGCCGCAAATCCATGTCCCTGCCTTGCATGAAATTTTTCTTCATCATATAATTTATTCACTGTACCATAACGGCTAGCACTGTTACCACCAGACATAGCACCTGTCATTTCAGAAAATACAGATATGCTTCCGGAGATATTAAAAATATTTTTATCTGCTTCCTGTTGTTTATTAATTATTACAAGCATCTCCTGTAAGAAATTAAAAAGAGGAATTTTATTTAAAAAGAAACTTTTCAATAATATAACCTGGTTATTGTCCATAGTAAATTTTATGCCATTGTTGTAATTTTTTTCATATGTACCAGGCAGTTCAATGTTTTTAATCTTATTATAGTATATTTGTTCTGGTTTTTCAGAAAGCTCTATATAATAAATAGCAGTGTCACTAAAAATATAACCATTTTTTCCAGTTCCAGACGTAGTTATATCATAAAATCCAAGAATTTCTGACATGTCTAGTTCCAGTGCGAAACTTTCCAGTGCATTATTAAGCTTTGAATATGGTATTCCGCTAGCAATATAAAAACTGTTGTTTGTCTTTATTTGTTTATAATATTTCTTTAGTAAATTAATTTTTTCTTCATGCTGATTCATATATTTCTCTCCTTTATGAAAACAAAAGGGTAAAATTTTAGCCAAAAAACCAGGCTAATTATACAATATAAAAATAAACAATGGAAGAGTTAAATTTAAATTTTTAATATTTTTTCTACAAATACATTATATGTACCTGTAGTTTGGTAAAATATATACAGTAAAGCAAAAATCCTGAAAAGTACCTGATATAAGGAAATTTGTACTCAAGATATCCATGAATATAATTTGTATGATTTATATTCTGCTGTTATAATTAGGGAGCTAAGCAGATAATACCAGTTTGTCCTGTAAAAAACAGGAGTCATTTTTCATTGGCTTTTGCGATGTTTTGGCAGGAGTTTTTCCTGCCAAAACTAGCCAGGCACTGGCAAGATAAATTTGTTGCTTAAGAAATATGTATTTAAAGGCTTGATTAACGAGGTTGATATATTTTATAAAGCTTTTATAATACGCAGTATACGTTCTTTAGTTTCTGTATCACACTTTGCCAGTTCGACAGACAACTCATTATCTATTATTGATGGTGGGTTATTATACTGGTCTGATAGAAAATAATCAATGCTTGTGCCAAGAGAATTAGCAATAGCAAGTAATATATTTAGGCTGGCTTTTGTATAGTTATTTTCAATGTTGCTAATATGGGAAGGATAGCAACCGACCATTTCCGCAAGTTCTTCCTGGGTCAGTTTAATTTCCTGCCGTTTTTTCTTTATATTTAATCCAAGTCTGGCATAATCAATTTTTTCTTGCAAATAAAAACCTCCTTCTGGTTACTATTCACAGTCAAAATTTATGATTAATAAATTTTATTGCAAATTTTGCTTTTTTCTGTGTGATGGAGTATACTATTATCCAGTATATAGCAG
>JAAWKM010000247.1 GCA_022797375.1 Lachnospiraceae bacterium | reverse complement strand
AGATATTAGGGAAAAATGAATAATCATTTTTCCCTCGTTAGAGTTCAAAATATTAGTTCTTTATTTGGATTTTTTTCTTAATTGACTGTGAATAGTAACTCCTTCTGACCTATATAAGTAAATTTCCTATAAAACATATTGTAATAATAATTTCCCTGTGGTAAAATAGTTTAAAAATAGTATAAAAAACTTATATAGACATATTTTGTCTGTATCAGATTGAATTTAATTTCAAATAATTAGAATTTTTTTAAAAAGACATTATATGTCTATGTAATTTACTATAATAACCATAGTTTAGGAGGCAATGTCATTTAGATAAGCTAATGGTTAGATCTCCATTCTGGGGTCTAACCAATTTTTTACAAAAAATCTCCCCAAAAGGGTTGACACAGGAACAAAAATGTGCGGCCGCTCTCGTTACTGAATATATTTTTTAAGGTAACGAGAGCGGCCCTTGAAATTGAAATTATATCTGTTGTTTCAATTTCAAGGAGGCAGTATTATGTTCCACGATAAAATTAAATCACTTTTCATTGACGCAGTTAATTCCGTTGTATCTATAATCCCAAACTATGCTGTTAATCCAGAAAAAGATTTTACGCGGCGCAAAAAATTCCCGGCTGATAAACTCATTACTTTTCTGGTTGCGGAAGGTTCTTCCTCTACTAAAGTTGAGCTTCTTGATTTCTTTGATATGGATGTGCGCAGGCCTACGGCCTCCGCTTTTAACCAGCAAAGAGCCAAACTGAAACCGGAAGCTGTTGAAGCAGTGTTCCATCAGTTTAACGAAGCCGCCCAGCCTCTGGTCGGAATACCAGATTACCATTTCCTCGCGGCAGACGGTTCCACAGTAACCTATTTCAGCAGCCCACAATTTTCCACGCCTGAATATTTTGTGGAGCCAGGCCATTCCGCAAAAGGGTTTTACAGCATCCACATTAATGCTTTTTATGACCTGGACCGGCATACATATACAGATGCGCTTTTACAGCCTGTTCATGAAAAAGACGAATTCCGGGCTTTTTGTGACATTGTTGACCGCCATCCTGTCCTTCATGGCTCAAAAAACGTTTATGTTGGGGACAGGGGATATTGTTCTTATAATAACATGGCACATGTGATAGAACAGGGACAGTATTTCCTGTTCCGGACAAAAGATATCCATTCCAGGGGCCTCGTCCACAACTTTGATTTTCCAGAGGAAGATTCCTTTGACATAACGGTTAAAGTTACCCTTGTCCGCAGCCATTCAAAGAAAATCACAGTATCCGGTGGCTATAAACGTTTTGTGGACAAGGCAACAGCCTTTGACTATATCGAATATGGTTCCGGAGACATCTATGGACTATCCTTCCGTATTATCAGGTTTCCTCTGTCAGAAAACACTTATGAATGTGTTGTCACGAACCTTCCGGCAGAAGAATTCCCACCGGAGCGCATCAAAGAATGTTACTATGGGAGATGGGGGATAGAATCTTCCTTCCGCAGGCTCAAGTACACCATAGGGCTTAACAATTTCCACTCGTATAAGCCTGAATACATTAAGCAGGAAATATGGGCAAGGTTAACTGCGTACAACATAACGGAAACACTCATCAGCCATACCATCACCGAAACCCATGATACCAAACATAACTACCAGGTAAATTTTGCGGTGGCAGCCCATATATGCAGAACCTTTCTCCGCCTCCCCGCGGAGAAAGGTGGAATAGATGTGATGTCACTGCTGGAAAAAGAACTCCTCCCCATAAGGAAGGAACGCCACTATGAACGGCTAAAAACAGCCCATTTCCGTAAACCACGGTATTTCATATACAGGGCTTCATAAGCAGGTACACCATTACTATAATAAATTTTCAAAAAGCAGATGTCAATCTGTTTATTTGCCATGCCCTGAATTAATTATACAGTTATATACTTTGAAGAATCGCAGCCTTTTGGGCGGCTGTCAAGTGTTATGGACAAATTTGGGTAAGTTAACTAAATGACATTGGTTTAGGAGGTATATACTATGGAAGATAGCAATAAAGCTAAAAGAGTGCTTAATATTTTAAATCGGCTTGAAAATGGAGAAGTTATTAATAAAATGCAGGAAGCAAGTAAATATGAAGTAAGTGAAAAAACAATAGAAAGAGATATTAACGATATAAATAGGTTATATCTTTATGTACAGGTTTTTCTATGATGCCACCACATGTGAGTTCTTCTAGTTCCTGCCTTGTGTCATCATCTGCATTCTCAATTAATTCACGTACAATGCTGTTTGATGATGTGTTAGACCAGTATGGCTTTGGAAATTCAGTATTATTGTGGAATATATCATAAATATAATTTATTACACTCCAAGGATTATATACTTCTGTGTTTCCAAAAAGATATCCGTCATACCAGCTTTTTAGTTCATCTCTTCTTTGTGTTATACTATAATCTTCAAGAAAACTATTGACTTCATTTTGTGTAAATCCAAAGTATTCTGCATAGCTTTCATATAATACAGAAACGGTTTTTAAATTATTAAGCCCTGTAAATAAGCCATCTCTATAAAGAGATGGCTCTAAAAAACGCTTACAGCGTTTTTCTGATGTTTCATCTCTGGCTGAAACATTGTTTTCCCTGCTGATACGTAAGCAGCCTGTTACTATTGCAAATTTAAGGCTTTCGTTTGTTTTTAATGCAGATTCAAACAGTGAATGTACAAAGGAAACCATTTAATCATAAAAACCATTGAAATAGGAATTTTCAAGTGGTACATCATATTCATCAATAAGTATGATTACTTTCTGTTTATGGTATTTTTCAAGACACTCTGATAAAAACTGTACTGATGTAGCATATTCTGATAGTTCTGCTTTTTGTTCTATAAATGAATTAAAGTATATCTTTTGTACTGGCAGCAAGGCTTTACTGTTAAGTATATAACTGTGTCTTATAAATTCTTTTGCAATATTTTGTTGCAGGACTTTATATGCCATTTCATATGTTGGTTGTTTTGCTGATTTAAGCGATAAAAATATAACAGGGTATTGTCCCATATGTTTTATATATTCTTCCCCTGCTTCCATAATCTTCTTTCCCTTGAAATATACAAAATTATCTGCTGTTGTATCGTCTGGAAGCACCTCTTTTTCAAAAAAGGTCTTTAACATGCTTTGCGCTAAAGTTTTACCAAAACGCCTTGGACGTGTAAATAATGTAACCATACTTT
>JAAWKM010000044.1 GCA_022797375.1 Lachnospiraceae bacterium | reverse complement strand
TGCACTTTGGCATCGCCGGCGTTTGAATCCCGTACTTTGGGATTTTATGCGCCGCTGCGTATGCCAACGTAGTGGGAACGTGCCCTGGAATGGAATAATTTAGCTGGACACTGAAACCCTGCGTCCGTTTCCCAGCACAGGATAACTGGAAAATTTATGGGCAAAATAAATAAAAAGGTTGCTATTTTATGGTAAAAGTAATAGAATTAAACTTGGTATATATTTTGTTTTTACACACTGGCTTATGCCAGGTGGCATTTAATATGCCAGAGGCATTTTAACTAAGATTAGCAAAAATCCCCCTGTAATTTACAGACCAGGGATGGATTGCCATATATAATCTTAGTGGCAATGAATTTTACTATATTGGAGGGCTGAACATGAGTAACAAGAATGCTTTGTCAGCAAAAGACCGTATTGCGGCTTTAGTTGACGAGAACAGTTTTGTTGAAATTGGTGCAGGTGTTACAAAGAGGAACACCGATTTTAACATGCAGGAAAAGCAGGTGCCATCAGATGGTGTAGTGACCGGGTACGGGCTTGTCCAGAATAATCCTGTCTATATATACAGCCAGGATGCATCTGTACTTAATGGTACAATAGGCGAGATGCATGCAAAAAAAATAACACATGTCTATGAACTTGCAATTAAGACAGGTGTGCCTGTTATCGGGCTTATAGACTGTGCTGGCATACGTCTCCAGGAATCTACAGATGCGCTTGCTGGTTTTGGGCAGATATACAAAGTGAAAACAAAAGCATCAGGCATAGTTCCACAGATTAGCGCTGTTTTTGGAAACTGTGGCGGCGGTGTTGCCATAATGGCAGCAATGAGTGATTTTACTTTTATGGAAAAGAAGAATGCGAAACTTTTCGTTAATTCACCAAACACATTGGCAGGAAATTATACAGAGAAACTTGATACAGCATCTGCTGCTTTCCAGCAGGAGGCACAGGTAGTTGACTTTGCTGCTGAGGGTGAAGAAGAAGTATTATCAGGTATAAGGGAACTGGTTTCAATCCTTCCTGGAAATAATAATGATACAGCATTTTCAGATGAATGCATGGATGACTTAAACAGGATGACAGATAACTTTGCAGCAGAAACAGCAGACCCTGCTGTTGCACTTGAAGATATAGGCGATAACAATTTCTTTATGGAAGTCAAGAAAGAATTTGCAAAAGAAATGGTTACAGGTTTTATATGCCTTGATGGCATGACAATAGGTGTTATTGCAAACCGTACTGCACAGTTTGATGAGAATGGCAAAGTTACCTCAAAGTATGATGCAAGGCTTACTACAGCAGGATGTAACAAGGCAGTTTCATTTATTAAGAAATGTGACGCATTTAATATCCCGCTGCTTACTTTAACTAATGTTGAAGGGTTTGCTACAACAGTAGAAGAAGAAAAGACAATTGCTGTTGCAGCAGCACAGCTTGCAGCAGCATTTACAGAGGCAGATGTGCCAAAGGTAAACATGGTTACAGGCAATGCATATGGAACAGCTTATATCTGCATGAATTCAAAGCATATCGGCGCAGATATGGTATTTGCACTTGATGGCGCTAATATTGGTGTAATGGATGCACAGGTTGCAGCTAAGGTTATGTATGGTGATGACAAAAATGCAGATATAGCGGAAAAGGCAGCTGAATTTGCTGCACAGTCAGGAACAGAAGCGGCTGCAGCAAGGGGGTATATTGACTCAGTAGTAGCTCCAGGTTCAGCAAGAAAGCAGTTATTATATGCATTTGAAATGTTATTTTCAAAAAGCGGGTATCCAATTAGTAAAAAGCATGGAACCATCTAAGTAAGGAGTGGCATATGAAGAAGAGATTAGCTTTAATTTGTTGTATCATATCCTGTATGCTGGTGATGGCGGGATGCAGCTTCAGCCTTGTCAAGACGAATGAAAAATTTGATGACAAGGTGCTTGAAGAGAATACAGACTCTTTTGTACAAAGCTGGTTTGAGTATGATTTTGAAAGCGCTGTAACAGATTATGCAGGACAGCTTGACGATGAAACCCTGTCCCAGTATAAAGATTCTAAGAAGCTCCGGGACAAATACGGCAAATATGACAAAAAAGATGACAGCAGCCTGACCATTACTACTGATACTGCAACAGTAACTGAAACAGTTCTTACAGATTCTGGCAAAAAGCTTGTATTTTCAGTAACTTATGATGAAAATGGCAATACAGTTTCATGGAATGTAGATGAATACAAGACTAAAGGCGAGATAATGGGCAAGGCAGGTCTTAATACAGTAATGAGCATGGCTATAGTATTCCTTGTTCTTATATTTATTGCTGTTATTATTGCACAGTTTAAATATATTGGCAATGCACAGAACAGGAAAAAAGAAGCAGAGCCTGTTGTGGAAGCAGTTCCTGCTGCACCTGCTGTTGTTGAAGAAGAGGATTTAACTGATGACCTTGAACTTGTTGCAGTTATTACAGCGGCTATTGCAGCGGCAAGTGAAAATGAATGTACAGATGGTCTTATAATACGTTCAATTATCAGAAAGTAAAAATCATATAAGTTAATAAAGTATATGGAGGAAAAAATAATGAAGAATTATACAATTACTGTTAATGGTAATGTTTATGATGTTACAGTAGAAGAAGGCGGACAGGGAAGTACAGGCACAGTGCCTAAGGCAGCGCCAAAAGCAGCAGCACCTAAGGCAGCAGCGCCAAAAGCAGCAGCACCATCTGGCGCAGCAGGGGCAGTTAAGATTAATGCACCTATGCCTGGCAAGATTTTATCCATTAAAGCATCAGCAGGCCAGGCTGTTAAAAAAGGTGACGTTATTATGGTATTAGAAGCTATGAAAATGGAGAATGAAATTGTTGCACCACAGGACGGCACAGTTGCAGGTATTAATGTGGCAGCAGGGGATTCTGTAGAAGCAGGAGCTGTACTTGCATCATTAAACTAGGAGGGAACGGCTTTGGATTACGTTATTACAACGATAGAGAACCTTGCAGGCCAGACCGCTTTTACAAGCCTGTCATTGGGAAACTACCTGATGATACTGGTTGGCTGTATATTTCTCTATCTGGCGATTAAAAAAGAATACGAGCCATTATTGTTAGTCCCTATTGCATTTGGCATGATACTGGTAAATATTTACCCTGATATTATGGCAAGCCCTGAGGACACTTCAAATGGCGTCGGTGGTTTATTACACTATTTCTATATACTTGATGAATGGAGCATTCTGCCTTCACTTATATTCCTTGGTGTAGGTGCAATGACCGACTTCGGCCCGCTTATTGCCAACCCTGCAAGCTTCCTTCTCGGGGCAGCAGCACAGTTTGGTATTTTCTCAGCATACCTTATCGCTATACTTTTAGGCTTTAACGACAAGGCAGCAGCAGCAATATCAATTATTGGCGGCGCTGACGGGCCTACTTCAATTTTCCTTTGTGGCAAGCTGAAACAGACTGAATATATGGGGCCTATAGCAGTTGCGGCATATTCATATATGTCACTTGTGCCTATTATCCAGCCTCCTATTATGAAGCTTTTCACAACAGAGGAAGAGCGTAAGATTAAAATGGAACAGCTTCGTCCAGTATCTAAACTGGAGAAGATACTTTTCCCTATTATAGTTACTATTGTTGTCTGCCTTATCCTGCCGACAACAGCACCACTTGTAGGTATGCTTATGCTTGGTAACCTTTTCAGGGAGTCAGGTGTTGTAAAACAGCTTGCAGAAACAGCTTCCAATGCACTTATGTATATTGTTGTTATCCTGCTTGGTACTTCTGTAGGTGCATCAACAAGCGCAGAGGCATTTTTAAGGTTATCAACACTTAAAATAGTTGCACTTGGCCTTGTTGCTTTCTGTGTTGGTACAGCGGCAGGTGTGCTTTTTGGCAAGATTATGTGCAAGGTTACACATGGCAAGATTAACCCGCTTATTGGTTCAGCAGGTGTATCAGCAGTTCCTATGGCAGCGAGGGTATCACAGAAGGTCGGTTCAGAGGCAGACCCTACAAACTTCCTGCTTATGCATGCGATGGGACCAAACGTTGCAGGTGTTATTGGTACAGCAGTTGCGGCTGGTGTATTTATGGCAATATTTGGCATCTAATTTAGGAGGATAAATCATGGCAAAAACAGAAAAGAAACCTTTAAAGATTACGGAGACCATTCTCCGTGATGCGCATCAGTCACTGATTGCCACAAGGATGACAACAGAGCAGATGCTTCCAATAATAGACAAGATGGACCAGGTCGGGTACCATTCAGTTGAGTGCTGGGGTGGTGCAACATTTGATGCTTCATTAAGGTTCTTAAAGGAAGACCCTTGGGAAAGGCTCAGGAAATTAAGGGCTGGTTTTAAGAATACAAAACTCCAGATGTTATTCCGCGGACAGAATATTTTAGGATATAACCATTATGCAGATGATGTAGTTGAGTATTTTGTACAAAAGTCAATTGCAAATGGTATTGATATAATCCGTATATTTGACTGCCTTAACGACCTTAGGAACCTTGAGACAGCAGTAAAGGCAGCTAATAAGGAAAACGGACATGCGCAGATAGCCCTTTCATATACACTTGGTGATGCATATACACTTGATTACTGGAAGGACATGGCAAAGAGGATTGAAGATATGGGTGCAAAGTCACTCTGTATCAAGGATATGGCAGGGCTTCTTGTACCTGTAAAGGCTACAGAACTTGTTACTGCACTTAAAGAGTCAGTAGATATCCCTATCGACCTTCATACACATTATACTTCTGGTGTAGCAGCAATGACATATTTAAAAGCTGCTGAAGCAGGATGCGATATTATTGATACAGCTATGTCCCCATTCTCAATGGGAACGAGCCAGCCAGCTACAGAAGTTATGGTAGAAGCATTTAAGGGCACACCTTATGATACAGGGCTTGACCAGAACAAGCTTGCCCAGATAGCAGACTACTTCCGTCCGCTCCGTGAAGAAGCACTTAAATCAGGGCTTATGAATACAAAAGTGCTTGGTGTAAATATCCAGACACTCCGTTACCAGGTTCCTGGCGGAATGCTTAGTAACCTTGTTTCACAGCTTAAAGAGATGGGACAGGAAGACAAGTATGAGAAAGTGCTTGAAGAAGTGCCAAGGGTACGTAAGGATTTCGGTGAGCCTCCTCTTGTTACCCCTTCATCACAGATTGTAGGAACACAGGCTGTATTAAACGTAGTTTCTGGTGAAAGATATAAGATGGTTACAAAGGAGTCCAAAAAACTGCTTGCTGGTGAATTCGGGCAGACAGTAAAGCCATTTGACCCTGAAGTACAGAAAAAATGTGTTGGTGATGTAAAACCAATTACATGCCGTCCTGCTGATTTAATTAAGCCGCAGCTTGCAGAACTTGAAAAAGAAATGAAGCAGTACAAGCAGCAGGATGAAGACGTGCTCTCATATGCACTGTTCCCACAGGTTGCAATGGAGTTCTTTAAATACAGGGAGGCACAGCAGACAAAGGCTGACCCGGCGGCAGCAGATAAAGAAAATGTAGCATATCCTGTTTAATATTTGAGGTATAATAAGCATCAGATATCTGATATAATTTAATCAAGAGCAATAATAGTCCCAGGCAGAAAGTTTTAGCAAACCATGTCTGGGACAATTTAGAAAGTACGTAAATATTTCAGGGGAGGCAGATTATGAAAAATATTAGTATCGGGCTTAAAGTTATGCTGCCAGTAATAATGCTGGCACTTATACTGGCTGGCACATGTTATTCAAGTGTTGCCAGCATGGACAGGATGATGGAAGCAAGTGAGGAAATTTCAGGAAACTATGCGAAAAGCATGTCTTTGCTTGGTGATGTTTCAACTGCATTTGAAACACTTGAAAAAGTGGCATATGCGCATAGCGTAACAAGCAATGATGAAAGTATGCGCAGGCATGAAGAAGAGATGGAAAATGTATGTACAGAAATAGATGCCCTGTGTGCAGATTATGAGAAATATTTAGAATTTGATAATGAAAAGGAAGCATATAATAGCTTTAAAGAGCTTTATGCCAAATATCTTGGAATATTTGAAGAAGCAATAAAACAGAGTGTCAATAATAACACAATACAGGCGCTTGCACTTGTAAATGGAGACCTTGCAACTACTGGTTCTGATGTTTTCGCAAAAATTTCTGAAATGCGTGACTTAAACCAGAACTATATGGATATGGCAGTTGCTGACAGCGAAAATACATATAAGAATGCCAGGAAGGCCAGTTTTTCTTTATTTGCTGCTGCAGCAGCAGTGGCATTGCTTAGTGTGCTTATATGTGTTCTTGGTATTACAAAGCCGGTAATTAAGAGCAGCAAGGAACTGGCGGCAATTATTGACGGCATTGAGTCAGAGAAAGGCGACCTTACCATGCGCATAAGTATAAAAGGCAGGGATGAAATTGCCAGGATGGGCAGTGGCATTAATACGTTTATCCAGACACTCCAGACAATTATGCGTAAAATTACTAATAGTTCAAATGCCCTTGACAAAATGGCAGAAGAGGTAAAGGAAAGTGTTAATACAGTAAATGCTAATGCCTATGATATTTCTGCTGCTATGGAGGAACTTTCGTCTTCAATGGAAGAAGTGGCGGCTACATCTTCAAATGTAAACAATAATGCAGGCACAGTAGGAGATGAAGTTAAAGGACTTGCGGAAGCGTCAAAGGCTTTAGCTGCCTATGCAGAAGAAATGAAAAAACGTGCTGCAGGCATAGAGAAAGAAGCAGAAACAAATAAAAATGATGCCAGCAATGTAGTAGAGGGGATTTTATCTTCCCTGCGTAAAGCAGTTGAAAATTCCAGGAGTGTGGAGCGGGTTGGTGATTTGACAGAAGAGATATTAAGTATTTCTGCACAGACAAACCTGCTTGCATTGAATGCTTCAATAGAAGCAGCAAGGGCTGGCGAGGCTGGCAAGGGTTTTGCTGTTGTAGCCGATGAAATAAGGGAGCTTGCAGATTCAAGCCGTAAGACAGCGGGTAATATACAGAATATTAACAATATGGTTATTGCAGCAGTAAATGAACTGGTAAGAAATTCAGATGAAATAATTAAATATCTGCAGGAATCAGTGCTTCCTGCTTATGATAACTTTTTAGCTGGTGGTATACAATATAAAGAAGATTCAGAACATGTAAATGAGACGGTTACACATTTTAGTGATATGTCTGGCCGCATTGACAAGCTGGCAGGCGAAATAATAGAAGCAATGGGAGGTATTGCAGCGGCAGTGGATGAAAGCGCTAATGCTGTAATGATGTCTGCTTCAAATACTAATGGTCTTGTAAAAGAACTTGAACAGATTTCTGTTAAAACAGACAGTAACCATAAAATTGCAAAACAATTAAAGAAAGAGGCAGGCAAGTTTGTAAATGTCTAGTTTAAAAAGAGAGCATACAATAGAAGAGCGTCTGGAGCTGTCAATGTTATATGACTTTTATGGGGCGCTTCTTAAAGAAAACCAGCAGCGCATGTTTGAAGCAAGTATACTTGAAGACTATAATTTCAGTGAGATTGCACAGGATGAAGGAATAACAAGACAGGGTGCCTATGATACAGTAAAACGTGCAACAAAGCAGCTTGAAATGTATGAGGATAAACTTGGGCTTGTGGCAAGGTTCAGGGAGCAGAAAAAAATGCTGGAAAGACTGCGTGACAAGCTGGAAGGCATGGAAGTTCCAGGAAGCAGGACAGAATGGAAGGAAGTGTTCCGGCTGCTTGAAGAAATGCTTGACGGATAATTTATAATGGATTTTGTATTTATTAGCCTGTAAGGCTGGGGAAATAGCAGTTTAAGGGATATGCAGATATGTATGGCAGTATAAAACTTGATAATAATGATAAGCGTATTAAATATTATGAACTTTTGTTAGAAAGGGATTTGGAAGAAATACCACCAGCAATCCTGCCAGAAGGTTATCACTTTGTGTTTTATAAGGATGGTGACAGAGATGCCTGGATTGATATTGAAAGGTCAGCTAAAGAGTTTGACAGTTACAGCCAGGGGATGCAGGCATGGGAAAAATATTATAGTACCAGACAGGATGAACTGCCTGGGCGTATGGTGTTTATTGAGGACAGTAATAATGTGAAAGCAGCAACTGCAACAGCTTTTTATAATATTTATGGACTTGACAAATCTGGATCTGCATGGCTGCACTGGGTTGCTGTGCGGCGCGGATACCAGGGACAAGGGCTGTCAAAGCCATTGGTTTTATATACATTAAATGTTATGAAAGAATTAGGGTATAAACATGTGAAAATCCCAACACAGACAAATACATGGCTTGCATGTAAAGTTTATCTTGACCTTGGGTTTTTACCTATACCAGAAAATGCAGTACATAGTAATTTTGGATGGCGTATAATAAAAACGTTGTCATGCCATCCGGCACTATCAGGTTTTGAACCTGTAACGCGTGATGAAATAATAGTAAACCAGGAGGATATATATGGCAGGTTATGATAAAGCAGATTATACTATTAAAAATGATGTGATTGAAGCAGGAATTAATAAAAAAGGTGCAGAACTGGTAAGCCTTGTACGCATTAAAGACGGCAGGCAGTATATGTGGAACGGTGATGCAGCATATTGGAACAGGGTTTCACCTGTTTTATTTCCATTTGTAGGAAAGCTAAATGGACAGAGATACCAGTACAAGGGTATATGGTATGAAGGGATAGCACAGCATGCATTTGCAAGGGATATGGAATTTACCCTTACAGATATTACAGAAGACACAATATGGATGAAACTTGAAAGTTCAGAAGAAACATATAAAATATACCCATTTGATTTCACATTTGAAACTGGATATAAAGTTTCAGGTAATATGGTAAAGGTGATGTGGAGGGTATGTAACCATTCACATGAAACAATGTATTTCTCAATTGGTGCGCATCCAGCTTTTATGTGTCCTGGAAACAACAAGGAAGGGTGTATGCTGGACCTGCATACAGAGGCAGGCTCTGTAGAAAGTGGCACATTGTCAGGGGATGGAGTTTTAGGGAAAGAAATAAGGGTATTTCCATTACAGGACGGACGCCTTAAAGTAAAAGAAAGCATATTTGACAGGGATGCACTTATTCTGGATGCTTCTGGCATTAAAAAAGTTTCAATGGAAGATACAGAAGGGAATAAATATCTTTCAGTTTCATTTGATACACCACTTCTTGGGATATGGTCGCCAGCAGGCAGAAAAGCACCATTTATCTGCATTGAACCCTGGTATGGAAGATGTGACAGGGAAGGGTTTACAGGCAGCCTGGAAGAACGTGAATATGGCAATAAATTAGAAAGTAACAGGGTATTTGAGCAGGAATATACAATAGAGATTATGCTATAAACCAGCATTACCAGAGGTATTTCATGAAAATTTATAATTATTTTATTATTTGTGGTCTTGTTATAAATTTATGATAACAGGTTTTTATATGCCAGATGCCAGCAATTATTCCTCTTATATGGAATATTCTGGCTCTGGCATATAAACCATTAATCTTGCAGCAAAAATTATTTCTTTCTGTCTTTGACTACCTGGCCCAGAGTCTGGTACAGTTTATCTACATCCACCGGCTTTGACAGGTGTCCGTTCATGCCACATTCCACTGACTTTTTCATATCATCATCAAATGCGTTTGCTGACATGGCAATAATAGGTATGGTGTGGCAGTCTTCACGGTCCATGCTCCGGATAGTTCTGGTGGCCTCAAGGCCATCCATCACTGGCATCATAATATCCATCAGAATTATATCATAGGTACCTGGCGGAGTGGAACGGATACGCTCTACTGCCTGGGCGCCGTCGCAAACCCACTCCACTTCAAAATTGCGCTCTTCCAGCAAACTCTGGGCAATCTCTGCATTGAGTTCGTTATCCTCCACTACCAGGATGCGGAAGCCGTCAAAGGAAATAATTTCTTCTTGTTTTGTCTCCCCTTCTTGATATCCAAGGGCGAGAGGAATGGAAAAGCTGAAGATACTGCCCTTGCCAGGCTCACTCTCTAGCTGGATATTACTGCCCATCATCTGGACCAGCCGGCTGCTGATAGACAGCCCCAGCCCCGTCCCTTGCTGCTTTGATGGATTTGCTCCAGTGGCCTGCTCAAATGAGCGGAACACACGGCTCTGGTCTTCAATTGCAATGCCAGTTCCAGTATCGCTTACTGCAAAATAAACTGTGGCATTCTCATCACCAGAGGCAGTTTCTTGTACAGTGAGGGTTATCTGCCCTCCTGCGGGAGTAAACTTCACTGCGTTGCCAAGCAGATTGATAAGCACCTGGCTGATACGTACCTGGTCAGCCTGGAACCATATATGTTTAAGCTCTGTGTGCTGTATAAACTGCACATCTTTTGCTGACGCCTGTGGTGAGATTAAGTCCTGGATGGTATCAAGCATCCCATTTATATTAAAATTGGCAGGAACCAGTTTCATTTTGCCACTCTCAATTTTAGACATATCCAGGATATCGTTGATAAGCCCTAGCAGGTAGTTGGAAGAAGAGCGGATTTTTTGAAGGCATTCCATCACCCGCGCTGGCTCCTGTCCTTGCTGCAGGGCAATAGCCGTCATGCCAATAATGCCATTCATAGGTGTACGTATTTCATGGCTCATGCGGGAAAGAAATTCTGATTTCGCCTTACTGGCAATGTCATGCTGCTGCTGGCTTATCTGGCTCTGTATGACCTGGCCAAGCTCAACTAAGTTCTGTTCTTTCTCTGGATTTTCCAGAAGCTGTGGAGGAACGTCAAGGATACAAATATTTCCTATGTAACTGCCACTGTCATAAAGAGGCAGCATTATGCCCTGCTGTCCTGGCAAAACATTCAAAAAACACTGGATAATACCCAGGTGGCTGTCTTCCTGGGTAAAATAGCGTGCTTCCTTCTCCCCAATCCAGTTGAAAAAGGCTGTTTTTTCTTCTTCCTGGTATTTTTTTACGTTTTCGCTGGTAATACGGCCATTCCGGCTCCACTGGTATTCCAGATAGTTGGAGTTAAAGTCATCCCGCAACAGGGAAACCAGCACACCACCGGCTTTGTAGAACCTGTCTATCTTCCGGAGCAGCAGCATTATTTGTGCATGGAAACTGGAACCCTTGCCAAAGAGATTCAGAGCCACAGATACCAGGCTGACGTCCTCGTTGTAACCCAGGCTGTTGAGTTCACGTTCCTGTACAGGAGGCAGGGAACCATGCTTCATCGGCTCCTCATAGAAAAGATATGGGGGTACGGCATCAGGACGGACAAGGCTCCTGGCAAGACTGGCCATACGGATTAAACTCCTGCTGCCCTTGGTATGTGTTCCCTGGGCCATTCCTGCATACATCCGGACGCAAAAGGCATCATCTGGGAAAAGAACCGATGCCCGTTCTAACAGTTCCCCAGCAAATCCTTCTGCCTGGCCACGGGACACCCCTTCCAGCCACAAGACAAACTCCTCTTCGTTCAGGCGCATGGCTACCGTACGGTTCCCAGTTTCCTGGCTGAGTTTCTGGCAGCATCTGCGTATCAGTACACCAGTTTCTTCCAGTATCATATCGCTAAAGACAATACCATTTTTTTCGCTGGTCTGCCGCAGGCAGTCCAGGAACAGATTAACTATTACGCCCTCTGGCTGTTCTTTCCGGCATTTTTCCAGCTGCTTGATGCCCATGCTGGAACCATAAAGCCCAGTAGTTCCATCCATAGTATTTTTCCTGTGCTGCTGGGCTTCCTTCTCCTTCTGTTCCTGTATATTGCGTATGCTCCCCACGATTTTCCAACGCTGTCCGTCCATATCCCTGACTACCTTGCCACTAAGAGCTACCCAGACAAACTCTGTTTCCTTAGGCCAGCACATCCTGAATTCTGCATATGGGCTGTCAGTTGCCTGTTTCAGTGCTTTGGCGGCTTCCTCCCGGTCCTCCTCATGAATATAGTCAGAATGGATAAAACCATTTTCAGTCCGGGGACACTTCCACTGGCCGCTCATAACTGGGTGGTTTACGATGTCAAGCATCTGGCTTTGCAGGTCATAGGTAAAGAAGACATCCTCTGTGGACTCAAGCGCCACCTTGTAGCGTTCTTTCTCCTCCAGAAGAATGTTTTCTGCCTCTTTCTGCTGTTCCGTCAAACCAACCACTACATCATAGAGAGCATCAATTTCCAGTATATTGGCAGGTTTAAAGCCCTGGAGGCCTGCCTGGCCCTCACGTATGCACTGCATCAGATGCTGGACTGGCCTGGCCAGATGGCGCACTGTCAGGTAGATGCCAAACACCCCAAAGGCAAGTCCGGCCAGAACGGCAGCTGTTATCCATCCATAGAGCTGCCGGCTTATCCCGAACAGCTCATCCTCAGTGTTCAGCCCTAAGAGCATCCAATGGGTGTTCTCATAGGGAACGTTGTTGCTATACAGTTTAAGCGGACATGCTACAGCATAGATTTTCTGTCCGTTCAGCCTGGTATCCTGGACCAGGGAGAGGTTGTCATAATTCATTTCCTCCAGGTTGAAACTGCTGCCAGAGGAACGGACTAAATCATATAGGATACCCTTGCCCGCTAAAGGAATATAATTTTCTTCCTGGATAGCCAGCATGTACCCTGACTGTTGGTTTTTGCTTAATTCTGCCACTGGGAAGTAATCATGCAGGCTTCTGCTGGAAATCTCTACTCCCAGTACTCCATAGACCTGGCCCTGGTAGCGCAGGGGCAAAGAATAGGTAATCATCTCATGAGGGTCTTTTATCCCCTTTTCCAAGGAAAAAGGAAGAGACCAGTAGCCCAAATCCCAGG
The DNA here is from genome assembly GCA_022797375.1 of Lachnospiraceae bacterium. Taxonomy (GTDB): domain Bacteria; phylum Bacillota; class Clostridia; order Lachnospirales; family Lachnospiraceae; genus Butyribacter. The sequence continues at coordinate 12,753 of JAAWKM010000044.1, read as the reverse complement.
TATCTGCTTCTGGGTATTCCCTGCCAGCCCGCAAGGGCTCATAGAAGAAATTATCAGCATTGTTCTGCCCCTGGCCGTCCATATGGAAGCGGGTAGTCCAGTTTGTATCAAGAGGAATATTCCATTCCTGGGACAGCTGCTTATTTCCCCGTTCCAGCATGAAATCGGAGTAGTTTACAGGGTTCTTGTACTGCTCAGAATCCCGTAGGAAAAATCCGTCATATTCCCTCTCTTCCTGTATATCCTCCCCATCTGCCAGAACCAGAAAAAGTCCTGTAGTGGAGCTTCCCTGTAGTATATCCAGGCATTTAGGGAATACCTGCTCCAGCAACTGGTTTTTCTTTTCACTGGATAACATAAGTTCTTCCAGCCCAATCCCCTCCTGGGCAAGAAACTGTTCCAGAAGGCCAGTTATAACAGTTTCCTGTTCCTGGACAGATGCCCAGCGCTGGTTCATATCATTTTGCAGTACCACCTGACGGTTTTCCACCAGCCGTCTCATCATGCCGCTGGAATATTCTTCCAATGTCCGGGCAGTTCCCATTGCAATCAGAGTGCCTATTATAATTACACTCTGTACCAGCATAATGGCAATCAATGGAACCAGGAACATACGGAAAATGGTGGATTTTTTCTTCATTTAACTCTTACCTCTCATATTATATTTACTTATTGGCTGTAGTCTCCAGTGTCTGGACAAAACTGGTATACCACGCTGTGAATGCCTCCTGGGACACATAAGGGGCAGCCGCTTTTTCCAGGCTTACACCCTGCTTAACAGCAGCTTCCACAGCAGTGTGGTTTTCAGCCGCCAGGTCAGCCAGGTTGTATTCCAGCACTTTCCGGACTTCAATGCCGTTTTTGAAACTTTTGTTGGTATAGGGAGTTAAATCTGCTATATTGTCCATTATGGTAGTCAGACAGTCATAGGTCTTTGGAGATACCTCCAGGTTACGGTCTTCAATTACCTGGTCCAGCTTCTGGATGCTGCTGGCCTCTTTCAGCACTGGCAGATATCCAGACACACATCCAAACTGGAGGTTGTTTTCTGTCTGGGTAAACCACTTCAGGAACTCTACAGCAGCATATTCGTGCTGCTGGTCTGACTTGCTGACCACCATGCCCGCTCCCTGCTGCACAGCATAATTTTGTCCTCCTTTGAATACAGGAGGCATCCTTACAATGTAGTCAATAGCATGGCTGCCACTGTCAAGTTCTACCTGGCTTGGGAAGTACATGGCAGAGGTAGTGGAGCCGGTATATGCCAGAATATCCCCTGTTTTAACATCATCAGAACGGAAAGAACCATAAGCTCCAAAATAACCTTTTACCAAAGGTACATAATAGTTCTCCCATAGACGGAATATCTCATCACGTGGCACATTAAGGGTTACTTCGCCATTTTCTACATGGAACATCTCCACTCCAAGCTGCTGCATTCCGATGATAAAGTAGTTGGCCATGGCATCCCGGCCATAGAAAGCTTTGCCATCCCCAGGAATATCCGGGGTAAGGCTGTCAGTCCACTCATAATAGGCCTGGGCGGCCGCAACTACTCCCTCAATGGTGTCCAGGTCTTCCAGGGAAACCCCGGCAGCTGCAGCGAAGACATCCCAGTCCGTCTTATTAATCATCATAATTTCAGTGGATTTTGCTGTTGGGAAAATCCTGAGGGTGCCATCAGTAGCAATACGGCCTTCTTCTATGTAGGAATTTACATAATGGTCCAGTTCCTCCTGGTCCAGATAATCTGACAGGTTAGCCAGGGCTCCTGCCTGCTCCACTTCATAAGCGGTATCAGCATAGGAAGAGAAAATGTCTGGCATAATGTCAGCTCCCACCTTGCCATTGATGGCATCCTGCACCGCTGCCTCTAAATCAGAAACTGAGCCCTGTGAGTAACTTTCTACATAGATGCCCTTTTCCCTGCCTGTGGTGTCATTAAATTCTTCTACCAGCGTATCAAAAGCAGCCTGCTGGGAACCATTATAGTAATGCCATACCGTAAGGGATACTGGCTTTTTGGGGTCAAGGGGGTTTTTACTCCCACATCCTGCCAGGCCAAGAGCCAGGACTGCTGCCAGGATGCCCAAAAAGCCTCTTTTTTCTGCGCATCTGGGCTTTTTCATATATTACCACTCCTTCCATTTGTTGCAAATATTATCTATTGTATCATACACACATCTGCTTTTCAAGCCAGCATGCCAGAAGGCTACGCCCGTTTCATAAAAATTCTAGTTATCCTGTGCTGGCAGACGGACACAGGGTTTCTGTGTCCAGGCTGGTATTTATTCTATTCCAGGAAAGCATGTCGCAGACATGGCTTTTGCATGCATTCCGCTACATCAGCCCACGCAGCGGCGCATAGAATCTGAAAAAACCAGATTCAAACGCCGGCGGGGCTGAAGTGCTTCTGTCATAGAATAAATACCAGCCTGGACATGTGAAACCTGCTGTCTTCTGGCAAACTTAAAATTATAACTGGAATTTTTATTGTGCGTTAAATTATTCAGACAAACGAAAAATGCTGTGATATTATTTATATAATAAATGCAATAAATATGGTTATGTGGCATGTAGAATTTATCATTACAAATTTACAATAAAGACCAGAATAATAAGATGGCCAGGTATATTACCGGTTTTGCCAGAAGACAGCAGGTTTCACGTGTCCAGGCTGGTATTATTCCATGACAGGTGCACTTTGGCATCGCCGGCGTTTGAATCTGGTTTTTTCAGATTCTATGCGCCGCTGCGTATGCCAACGTAGTGGGAACGTGCCCTGGAATGGAATAATATCCAGCCTGGACACAGAAAACCCTGCGTCCGTTTGCCAGCACAGGATAACTGGAATTTTACGAAACGGACGCTTAAATTCTTCAAGTCTTTACATAATATCCAAAAAGCTGTATAATAAAAAATATATTTGTCCGTAAATTAAACTTTGCAGTTTGCAGGCTGGCTGCCATGTTAAAGACAGGCATCAGACGGAATCCAGGCAGTATGGGTTATAGCTGTTTATGAAGGAGACGTGTTTATGGGTGTGATTAAAAAAGCTGTAAGGGGAACAGGATATTTAATACATATTATTGTGGGTACTGCCAGCAGCTACCTTGGTGTTTTATGTAATATTATAGGAACTGCTATGGGTGTGCTTGCATCTGTACTTATGGTCTGTATTATTGCAGGAATCTGCGTATATGTTAAAGTCCTTCCTATGTTTACAGAGGCAAGGGAAGTTGTCTTTGACAAGATGGCTAACCTTAGTGAAGAAGATTTTATTATGAAGGAAGATACAATAGTCTATGACACGAAAGGCAATGTTGTTGGCTCTGTTAATGCAGGGCAGTATAAATATGTCCCAATAAATGATATTTCATCATATATCTATGATGGCTATATTGCCGTTGAGGACAGGCGTTTTAAAACACATGGCGGTGTAGATATTGTTGCAACAATGCGTGCTGGAATTGCGCTTTTAAAAAATAATATGCGTATCACACAAGGCGGGAGTACTATTACACAACAGGTAATTAAAAACAACCTGCTCACACAGGAAAAAAGCTATACAAGGAAGATGGCAGAAATACTGCTTGCACCAGCAGTTGAAGCAGAGTTTACAAAAGCACAGATAATGGAATATTACTGTAACAGTAACTATTATGGTTACAGGTGTTACGGGGTAGGTGCTGCCAGCAGGTATTATTTTGGCAAAGAGGCATCGGAACTTGAACCACAGGAAGCTGCTCTTCTTATAGGGCTTTCTAATAACCCGTCTGCATATGACCCGGTTATTAACCCTGAGGATTCTTTGAAAAAAAGAAACAGGGTTTTAAAGACAATGTATGATGAGGGTGTTATTAATAAAAAGGAGTATAATTCTGCTGTTAAAACCAAAATAAGGGTCAGGCAGTATACAACAGACAGCAAAAATGAAAATTATGTAGTAAGTTATGCAATACATTGTGCTGCCAATGCACTTATGGAAAAAGAGGACTTTAAGTTCCAGTATCTTTTTGAAGATAAAAAAGATTACCAGGCATATAAAGAAAGGTATGTGGAAGCGTATGGCGCGAAATGCGAGGATATCCGTTCTGGTGGTTATAAGATTTATACTTCAATCAATATGAAGAAACAGAAAAAACTCCAGAAATCCATAAATGAAGGGCTTTCATACAGCACAGAGAAAGATTCTGATACAGGCAAATATGCACTGCAGGGGGCAGCAGTCTGTATTGATAATAACACTAATTATGTAATAGCTATAGTTGGAGGACGCGGAAACCAGGATGAGTTTAACAGGGCTTATCTTGCTGCAAGGCAGTCGGGAAGCTCAATAAAACCTCTGATAGACTATACCCCGGGGTTTGAATCAGGTGTTTATTCACCATCCACCCTTGTTAATGACCATAAGTTTGAAAATGGTCCTGAAAATGCAGGCGGTGGTTATCATGGCAATATACGGATAAGGGAGGCTATTTCAAGGTCGCTTAATACAGTTGCATGGCAGGTCCTTGAGACAATTACACCTGCTTATGGGCTTTCTTACCTTGAAAAACTGCATTTCCGTAATATAAGCTATATAGACAATGACAATATGGCATTGTCGCTTGGAGGTTTTACAGAAGGTGTGCGTGTTGTGGATATGGCGAAGGGCTATAATACCCTTGCTAATAATGGCAGTTACAGTGACAGGACATGCATTAAAAAAATAGAGCGTGTGTCAGATGGCACAATATATAAGAATAATAACCAGAAAACACAGGTATTTTCTAAGGATGCTGCATGGATGATGACTGATGTGTTAAAAGGTGTGCTTAATGAACCATATGGTACAGGAAGGGCACTGAAACTTGATGGAAAGCAGATTTGTGCAGGAAAGACAGGTACTACTAATTCAAGCAAGGATGTCTGGTTCTGTGGATATACAAAATATTATACAACAGTAGTATGGGCGGGATATGATACACCAAGGCCAATGCCAGGTGCTTCTGGGGCTTCTATACCAGGTGTAATCTGGAAAGATTACATGGATAAGATACATACAGGACTTAAACCTGTTGATTTTGACATGCCAGTTACAATACGCCTTGCAAATTATAATAATAAGGGTGAAATAGTTGAAGGAACGTCGATAACGCCAGAAGACGGGCGCAAGGAAGGCATGGATTACTTTTCAACAGTAATACTTGACGAGAAGGCAGAGGACGCAAAAGTATTAAGGGACAGGGAATACCAGAAACAGGTTAATAAAGAGCTTAAAGCCTTTGAGAAAATGGTAATTAAAACCCTTGCAGATTATTATAAATTTGAAGAGGCATATATTAAAACCAGGGATATGGTTGCAAATATAGCTGATGATGATATAAGGAAGAGTTTTACAAAACGCCTGAAAAATAAATATGAGTCATTACATGATGAAACTGTTGAGTGGGACAAGGCTGTAAAGGCATATGAGAAACAGCAGGCAGAAGAGAACGAGCGCATTGCAGAAGCGGCTAGAAGGAGTTCAGAGTCAGCAAGGGAGGACTATAACCATAAAACTGCTGTAAGGCTTGCAGAGACAAGGATAAAACGCCTTCATGGACATAAATACCAGCCATCTGGCATGGGTGAAATGATTAAACTGGCAAAAGAGGCACTAGACGCTTGTTCTGGTTATAGTGAATATGCTTCATTAAAAGCTTTATATGATAAATATAAAGAAGAAATACAGTCGCTTCCTACATATGAGGAATACAGCCATCCTGCTGTAAATAGTACACCTGTACCAGAAGACCCGCAAGGAGAAGAACCAGCAGAAACAGGTGTTCCAGAAGTTTAAGAGTTGCGGCAGGCGGTATTACAGGAGAAGACTGTTGTAAAATGCTTTAAAGGCAGCATTTTACATTACTATTTGTGCCGTGCAAAGCACAGCATGGGGGATTTTTATGGATGAATATGGTAAAAATAGTAAAATGTCCCTGGATGAAGTCCTGGAGTTGTATAATAGACAGGACGGGGGAGATGAAAAGGATGATACTGCCATCTATGAAGACAGCCAGGAGATACAGGAAAAGCCACTTCCTGTAAATATAGAAAGAAAACCCGTACATAGAAGACGGAGAGGTGCCAGTTTTGCAGAAGCATGTTCATGGTTCCAGACAATTTGCTGGCTTAATATACCAGTATTTGGTTTATTTTATATGTTTGTACTTTTAATCAGGAAAAAGACATCAAGGCATAAGAAAAATTTTATAATTGGGTATATTATGTATAAAGCACTTGTATGGCTGCTTGCAATAGTCCTTTTATATTGGCTGTATAAAACAGGAATTGGCTTTATTGATGGAATACTTAAATATGTAGCATAATAAAATAACATTATTTAATAATTTAATATTACCAGAATGGAGGCTGGATATGAGAAAAACAAAAATTATATGTACATTGGGACCGTCAACAAAGAAAGACGGCGTTTTGCGTGAACTTATGCTAAATGGCATGAATACTGCAAGAATTAATTTTTCACATGGGACAAGGGAAGGGCATCTGGAAACAATTAACGAAGTTAAAAAGATGCGTGAAGAATTAGGGCTTCCTGTTGCAATACTGCTTGATACAAGCGGACCAGAAATAAGGCTTGGCAATTTTTCAGACGGGAAGGCAGAACTTTGTGAGGGGGAATTATTTACCCTTACATCGAGGGAAGTGGAAGGCAGTGCAAAAGAAGCTTCTATAACATATAAAGGGCTTCCAGGAGATGTAAAAAAGGGTACCATTATCCTTATTGATGACGGGCTTATTAAAATGGAAGCAGAAGAGATAACAGATACTGATATTGTATGCCGTATTCTTAACGGGGGTACTGTATCAGACCATAAGGGGATAAATGTGCCCAATGTAAATATCAGTATGCCTTATATTAGTGAGAAAGACAGGCTTGATATAATATTTGGAATTGAGAATGATGTTGATTTTATTGCTGCATCATTTGTAAGAAGTGCAGATGATATTCTTAAAATAAGGGAGATTTTTAAGGAAAAGAATTGTAATAATATAAAAATTATCTCCAAGATTGAGAACAGGCAGGGTGTTGACAACATAGATGAAATCCTCGAAGTTTCTGATGGCATAATGATAGCAAGGGGTGATATGGGTGTAGAAATACCTTTGCAGGAAGTGCCTGTAATCCAGAAAAAGATTATTAAAAAGGTTTATAATGCGGATAAAATAGTAATTACTGCTACACAGATGCTTGATTCAATGATGAAGAACCCAAGGCCTACAAGAGCAGAAGCAACAGATGTTGCTAATGCAATCTATGATGGTACAAGCGCAATAATGCTGTCAGGGGAAACAGCGGCTGGAAGTTATCCTGTAGAGGCATTAAAAACAATGATTGATATAACAGAGTTTGCAGAAGAAGATATTGATTATAATAACAGGTTTAAAATACTTGCCAAAATGGATAAGCCTGATGTAACAGATGCAATATCACATGCAACATGTATGACAGCAATAGATATTAATGCCGCTGCAATAGTGACTATTACAAAGGCGGGCAGAACCGCAAGGATGATTTCAAGATACCGTCCTTATTCGCCGATAATAGGATGTACCCCATCAAGGAAAACCTATTACCAGATGAGCCTGTCATGGGGTATAATGCCTGTAATGATTAATGAAGAAACAGATACAGAAGAACTCTTTAAAAATTCAATGAAGGCAGCACAGGAAAGCGGATATATTGAAAAGGGCGGGCTTGCAGTAATAACAGCAGGAGTGCCTCTTGGCATATCAGGAACTACTAATATTATAAGGGTTATAACAGCAGAATAATGTCTTTCCATGCCAGGCACAGGACACAGACAGTTATTAAAACATAGGATTATAGTATGAAATACCACCATCATTCTGGTGGTATTTCATTTGTTTTCTAATAAATCGTATATATTTATTATTTTAATATAATCTTTTATGAAACAGGTATTTATAAATGGAATTTCCAGAAAATATCAATATCATGGCTGTTACCTATTTCAATTTTTTGTATAAAATTATGAAGCAAAAGTTCTTTATCAGAAAAGCCGCATTGTCCGTTGCCTGCCAGTATTTTAGCTAAAATATTTTTATCTTTGAAAGAGCAGGGATGTTTTAAGAGCTCAGAATTTATCCTGTCCAGGCATATTTTAAAAAGCGTATCTGTCTGGATTTTTTTTAATTCACCTGCCTGGCAATGGTTGCAACAGAGAAAATCTTTTTTGCGCCTTCCAGCGCATAATGCTTTATGGCAGGTTTTACACTTAGTAATTCCATGGAAGATATGCCGCCTGCCTTTTGGGGAACTTTTTGCTGTGCCCTGCCTGGCCCTGTTATAAAGTTCTGTGTTTACAATTGCACTATGTTTTCCAGTATCTGTTTTCCAGCATTCTTTAGGAAGCCTTATGCCTGAATCATACTTATGCCAGACATGCATTCCAATATAAAATGGATTATTAATTATAGACCAGATATAAGAAGAATCCCATTGTGAATATTTCCTTCCAGCAAAAAAGTTACCTTTATTTAATATATCTGCGATTTCACGGCAGTTAAGCCCGCCGGCTGCAAGGGTAAATATTTTGTGTACTATTCTGGCCTCACAACAATTTATATCTATTATTCCATCTTTGCATGAATCTTTGTTATAACCAAATGGCACATTTGCCATACAATAGCTGCCAGCTTCTTTTTTAGCAGATAGTACGCTTTTGACTTTATGGGAGATATCTTTACAATAATATTCATTAAAAAGGCTTTTAAAAGAAGTTGAAAGGCTTGTATTGTTTATGGCACTGTCATAACAGTCTGCCACAGAAATAAAGCGTATGCCTTTTCCGGGGAAAACCTGTTCAAGAAATTCAGACATTAAAATATGTTCCCTGCTAAAACGTGAAAAATCTTTAACTAATATAGTGTCAATTTCACCAAGTACAGCTTTTGCAAGCATTTTCCTGAAAGCAGGACGCCTTGTGCTTCTGCCGCTGTAACCATCATCAATGAAAATCTGTATGCTGCTGTTTTTTTCGGAAATTCCACCATTATTAGAAGGATTTAAAACAGAAACAGCATTATATAGTATGCCAGTCTGGTTTTTAATACTATTACTTATAGAATTGCTACGCTGGCCTGCCTTTGAAATACGTGCATAAAAAGCAGTTTTATTATACATAACATGCATCCTTTATAAAATATATTATATACATATGTGTTTATTTATAAAATATCCATATATAAAGTAATACAGATTTATCACGTCCGTTTAATGAAATTTCCAGTTATCCTGTGCTGGCAGCACAAAATAACTGGAATTTTTATGAAGCGGACGTGGCAAATTTATAATTTTAAATTGAAAAAATACATGGAATTAGTTATAATCAGCTATATATAAACAATATTTGTAATTGGCAGGAGCAGGTAAAAAACTGCTACTATAAACAGCATAGCTGCAAATAGTAGCAAGAAACTGTACGGGAGGCTGATATGGTTATTGACAGGGAAGATATGCTTGAGCTTACGAGGCGTATGACAGTTAAGAGGAATTCTTTTACAAGGATTGCAGGATGTTACATAAATAAATATGGTGAAAATGAAGGGACATTTAATACACATTTTCTGGACTTGACGCTGAAAGAGAAAGAAGAAAACCTTAAACTTGCCAAAACAGTCCCTTTTTCAGGTACCAACACCAATTTAAAGGGCTATGGTTTTTTGAAACAGAATAAGGCAAATGGCAGTATGTGGCAGCTTTTAATGGGAATAAAAACATGTGGTCTTAAAAACGATGCACTTATGGAGGTTTTTTATGATTTTGTGGCACAGCAGTATAAAACAGATAAGGATTATGCCGTTTTTGTATTCCATGACTGTTACGATGTGCCTGTAAAAGCAGCAGACAAGGAAAGACTTGGAGAGTCAGAGGAAGTTTATGACTACATTATATGTGTAATATGCCCGCTGGCAGGTGATTTTGAACCAGGAGAGCCAGAATGTGGATTTCTTTTTCCAGCATTTACTGGGAGAAGCAGTGATATAAACCACATTGCTGTATTTAATTCAGATGCAGAAAATCCTCATGTGGAACTGGTGGACAATATATTGAAATGCAGTCCTTAATTATAGGCGGATTCCGGGCAATGTAAAAAATTGTAACAGTTCAGCCTGCGCCCATTATTTAAGCCACAGACCGCCTGCTTTGCAGGCTAACCGCTGCTAAAGCAGCTTCTGTCTGAGGCTTTATGGGCGTAAACACATCGTCTGCATTATGTGTCCACTCATGCAAGCATGATGTCCACATAATGTTGACGATGGCTGAACTGTTACAAAAAATTAAAAAAATTTCAATAAAGTTATTGACATATTAGGATTTATGTTGTAATATATGTATCGTGCTTGTGGGAAACAAGCACAGCACAACTGCACGAGTGGCTCAGTGGTGGAGTATCGCCTTGCCAAGGCGAGGGTCGCGGGTTCGAATCCCGTCTCGTGCTTGTTTCTTCAGAATAATGAAGGAATTATAATTACATAGTTTTCTGCCAGGATTAAGATAAGTATAATATATAGTTATGGCAGTATAATTGCACGAGTGGCTCAGTGGTGGAGTATCGCCTTGCCAAGGCGAGGGTCGCGGGTTCGAATCCCGTCTCGTGCTTATTTTTTTATATAAATGCCCGCTTCTATGTAGTAAATACATAGGAACGGGCATTTATATTTATTTTTCAAATAAAACCGGATTAATAAGTTCTTTTGCCTGCTTTCCACTTAAATGTTCTATTGAAAGCCTGGCTATGCAGAAACGTTCCCAGCTGGAATTAATAGTTCTAAGTGTCTTTTCTGCATTTTCAAATGGTGAGTATTTATCAGCAAGTTTCTTTATTGCTGTCATTTTGTCTTCTGCATCTTCTAATATATGGATTTTTCCAAATGCAACCACGCTTCTGTAATATGTAGTATATTCCCCAGGTACAATGGTATCCTTATCTATTATGCAAAAAGAAGCTTTATTACAAGATTTTATTGCATCAATTTTATGGCCTTCAATGGCACAGTGGAAATAAATATCTCCATTACTGTAAACATAGCTTAATGGTACAGCATATGGATAACCATTATCACCAGATAAGGCAAGAACTCCTGATGTATTCTGGTTTAAAATTTTCTCACATGCTTCAGAAGACATTATCTGTTTACTTCTTCTCATCTCACGGAACATGTTTCTCCCCCTTTCCGCCTGCTGGCAGTTTAAAGTTATAATTTCATAAAAAATAAATAACCAATTCTGTAAACTTTAATATTATATATCAATAAAAGATAAAAATTAGCAGCATTATTTTAAATAATTACAGCATTTCTAATATTATACAGCATTATTTTAAAAGTTGTAAAGTATAAAACAAGTTTGGGTATAAAGTAAAATCTGGCACATGCCAGTTTGCAGAAATGAGGTTAAAAAATGGTACATCTTCTTTTAGTAATAATTTATCTTGCTTTTATCAGTATGGGGCTGCCAGATTCACTGCTTGGTTCAGCGTGGCCAGTGATGTATCCGGAATTTGGGACTCCTGTTTCATATGCAGGCATTATTTCTATGATAATTGCAGCGGGGACGATTATCTCAAGTTTGCAGAGCAGCAGGCTTTCTGCGTGGCTTGGGACAGGAAAGGTAACAGCGGCCAGTGTGACAATAACGGCTGTTGCACTTACAGGGTTTTCTTGCAGCCATTCTTTCGCCAGTCTTTGCTTATGGGCAATCCCATATGGTCTTGGGGCTGGATGTGTGGATGCTTCACTAAATAACTATATTGCCCTGCATTATGCAAGCAGGCATATGAACTGGCTTCACTGCATGTGGGGGATTGGGGCATCAGCAGGACCTTATATTATGGGGTATGTACTGGCAAATGGGGAAGGATGGAGCATGGGATACCGGTATATTGGTATAATACAGGCTGTTCTTTCACTTGTTTTAATACTTAGCATTCCGTTGTGGGCAAAAAAAAACTGTAATAATGATGGCAGACCAGATAATATGGATAATGAGTGTGTAGCGCTTCCTCTCCGGCAGATTATAAAAATTCCAGGTTCAAAAGAGATAATGGTAACATTTTTCTGTTACTGTGCACTTGAACAGACTACTGGACTGTGGGCAGGCAGTTATCTTGTACTGGATAAGGGCATATCTGCAGAGTCTGCTGCAGGGCTTGCAGGGCTGTTTTTTATGGGGATTACAGCAGGAAGGGCATTAAGCGGTTTGCTGTCTGTCAGGTTTAATGACAGGAAAATGGTACGTATGGGGCAGATGGTGGCATTTCTTGGAATATTGCTGCTTTTTATTCCATATAACAGCATTACACCACTTGCAGGGCTTGTAATAACCGGCTTTGGGTGTGCACCTGTTTATCCATGTATAATACATTCCACGCCATGCCATTTTGGTGCAGATAAATCCCAGTCAATGATAGGCGCACAGATGGCAGCGGCATATATGGGAACATGTTTTATGCCATTTTTATTTGGACTGGCAGCAAACCACATTAGTGCTTCATTATTTCCATTTTATCTTATAATAATATTGCTGTTAATGATAACAATGCATGAAACAGCTTTAAAAAAGTGCAGCAGGCAGGAAGAGTCTGTTACTATTCACAGCTACGCTGTTCATAGTAACAAGCAGCGCGGGAAACGCTGAAAATGCACACATTTTGCAAAAAAAGATTTTGTTCCAAAATCATG
>JAAWKM010000043.1 GCA_022797375.1 Lachnospiraceae bacterium | reverse complement strand
TCTAAATCCTTGTCACGGGTCTGCTCAAGCATAAACGCCTTTAACGGCTTTGCACCTGCCTTCAGTGCATCTTCCTGTAATACTTCGCCTGCCATAAATGGCTGTACGGCTGTTTCGTTGACTTCTGAAAACACTGGTGCCATAATTGCAAGCGTCATAAACAGCGCAAGCCCTACAAGTACCTGGTTAGGCGGTGAAGTCTGTGTAGCAAGTGCAGTTCTTATAAAATGCAGTACCACTATAATACGCGTAAATGATGTAACCATTATAAGTATTGATGGTGCAAGCGATAAAATGGTAAGCATAATAAGTATCTGTAATGTAGCTTCCAGGTTTGTGCTTCCTGCATTAGAAGATATTGTTAAATCAACTGTGTTATCATCTATATCTGCTTCCCCTTCAATTTCTTTCTGGGTAGTAGCATCAACACCTCTGGCATGTACATACGCTGGACCTGCTGCACTGAAAATAATAAAACTTGCACAAAGCATTAACAAAATATTTAATACTGGTTTCCTGCATAAACGCTTAAGCTTTGCCTTTATATTGTTTTTTTCTTTATTATTTTTATTTCCCATCTTTTTTATCATCATCTTTCATTTTTCTGTTATTAATCATTTGTCCCATAACGTCTTTAAATGATGTATTATTCAATTCCATTTCCTGAAGTTCTATCTCATCCTCAGAAAGCTCTGCAAGTTTAACTATATTATCTTTTGATGTCATAATTGAAACAAATTTGCTGCCAATTTTAACTATATAAACTATTTTACCTGGTGCCAGCTGGTAAGACTCAATTACTTTTATATTTCCATAACCCTTTTTAACAAGCCCTGAATTAGCATACCACTTCGTAAAATAGAACGCCGCCACAAGAACTGCAATAAAAACTATAAACAGCGCAATAAACCTAAAAATGCCGGCGGCTGCAGAAAATTCAGTTATTAAAATCCTCATATCCCTACACCTCCGGCTTTTTATTTTATTATTTTATTATTTCTGTTAATCTTATACCAAAGCTTTCTTCAATAACAACTACCTCACCTTTGGCAACAAATTTGCCATTAACAAGTACATCTACAGGCTCACCTGCCAGTTTATCAAGCTCTATAATTGTACCTGGCGCAAAATCAAGTATCTCTTTAATTGACTTATTAGTACGTCCAAGCTCTACAGTCACTTCAAGAGGGACATCCATAATAAGGTCAATATTTTCCTGCTGCATAAGCGGGCTTACACCTGCATTAAATGGCTGGAACTGTGCTGTCTGTACATTGACATTCTGCACAGGCATCATATATGGCTGCTGCATCATCTGCTGTCCAGGCATCATTCCCTGTCCAGGCATCATTCCAGGCATTGGCTGCTGCATCTGCATCATTGAAGGGTCCTGGACTGGCTGCTGCATTACTGGCTGCTGTGCCATAGCTGGCTCTGGTGAAACAGCAGCAGCTGGCTGTGCTGCTGGTGCAGGAGCCGGCTCAGGCTCTGGCGTACTGCCGCCGCCCATTGTATTACTCATAAACTTATTATAAAGTTCCCTTGCAAAGTCACATGGATATAACTGCATAATCTGGCTGTCTACAAGGTCACCAATCTTCATGTCAAATGATACCTGTACTATCTGGTCTTCAAGGAAATTCAGTATCTCAGTATCATCAATAGTATCATTCAAATCTACAAGGCTTGCTGATGGAGGGCTGATATCAACCTTCCTTTCCAGCATAGATGAAAGAGAAGTGGCCGCTGAACCCATCATCTGGTTCATAGCTTCGCTTATCGCACTAAGATGAAGTTCTGAAAGTTCACCTTCTGTATTAGTGCCATCACCGCCCATCATTAGGTCTGTAATAATTTTAACATCATGTTCTTTTAAAATAAGAATATTATTGCCGTCAATTCCCTCTATATATGAAATATGTATAAATACACATGGCCTGTCATACTGTTCTGACAATTCATTAATAGTTACATAGGAAACCCTGGGCGTAGTAATAGTAACTTTATTATTCAACAGGGTAGATAACGTAGTTGCTGCAGTACCCATATTAATATTGGCAATCTCACCAACTGCATCTCTCTCTGCCTCACTTAATAACTCATCCCCCTGTGCAGATGTATCATCAGAAGATGCTCCGCCTCCACCTGTCAATGCATCAATTTCTTCTTGTGATAACATTCCATCCATAGCTTATTGCTCCTCCCTTATAATTGATGTAACCCGGACAGCATATGAATCCATTGTTGCACCAGGTAATGCAGTAAATTTCCTGATACTACCCACATACACATCAAGCTCATCATCTACTTTAGTATTCAGTTTAATTATATCACCAATCTGAATATTCATAAAATCATTTACAGAAATAGAACTTCTTCCAAGCATAGCCCTGACAGGGATTTTAGCTCTGTTAATTACTGTCTCAATTTCTTCACTATATGCCCCTGCATCATGCTGTTTCATGCTCGAATACCAGTATTTTGTATTTAACTTGTCAATAACTGGTTCTACAGATGCAAATGGTATACAGATATTCATAAATCCTTCAACAGTACCAATTTTAATACTAAGTGTCACAATTGCAGTCATCTCACTTGGTGATATAAACTGTGCAAACTGTGAATTTGTCTCAATACGTTCAAGCCGTGGTTCAATAGTAACAACACTTTCCCATGGGTCAACCATAAGGTTGGTACATATATCAAGGATTTTTTCCAATATAATAAGCTCAATTTCTGTAAACTCCCTGCTTTTTGCGAGAGGCGCGCCTCCGCCACCAAGCATACGGTCTACTATGGTAAATCCAATATTTGTAGCCAGGTCAATTATAATGTTACCCTCTAATGGGGCAAAATTAACAACTCCAAGCAGTACCGGGTTAGAAAGTGCATTGGCAAATTCTGAATAAGTATTTGCTTCTGCATTCATAACTTCTACCTGTATGTTCTTGCGCAAATATGCAGGTAAATTTGTAGATAAAAGACGTCCATAGTTTTCAAATATAATCTCCAGTGTCCGCAGATGGTCTTTGGAAAACTTGGAGGGTCTTGCAAAATCATAATTCTTGACACTTTTTTCAGGTGCCTCATTCAACTGGTCAGCATCCAGCTCACCATTACTTAATGCATTAAGCAGATTATCTATCTCTTCCTGAGATAAGGTATCTCCCATTCTTTTCACCTCACACCCCGGACAAATTGGATACAGAATCCGGTTCATTATAACAAGGAGTCTGCTTCTCCCTGCTGCCTTGAAAAACAAAGCACTAGCTTATAATAACACAATTCAAAGATAAATTAAACCCCAAATTAAATTACTGGTGCATAAAATTCTTCAAAGTAAGTTCAACTACACACTTAGTTCCAAATTTTTCCCTTATTTGTTCAAGTGCTTCCTTCTTTATAACATCCTCTGAAATAGTGTCATTAGTTTTTGACTGCATTACAGAACGTATTATATCAGTAATTGTTGACTGGTAAGAAGTAATCTTGTCTGTCTTAAAATCACCATAATCATCTGATTTTTTATTGACACCAATTGTAAAACCATCAAAAAGTGCATAATGGTCTTTCTTATCAGAAGTACCAGCTCCAAGGTTTACTGTCTGTTGTGCTTCAAATGCCACGTCAGTATATTCTATATCACTTACTGTATAATCATCTTCTGGGTCAGCATCCTCATCATCAAGCTCAAGGTCTAAAATTGATGCCACTTGTGTAATTAACTTGTTAGTTTTATTAAATGTTGGCATCATTACAAAGAATAATATTGCGGTTAAAACGACATTGACTACAGTTAAAGCTGTAATAATAACACTAAATATATTTTTTTTCATTGTTTACACACCTTCCTTAATGGGTATTGCTATATATTTTAATCTCTACACGCCTGTTCCTGGCTCTTCCTTGTGCATTATCATTGCTTGCAACAGGCATGGATTCTCCACGTCCAGACGCTTCAAGGTATTTAGGTTTAAGCCCTTTAACATCTTTTAAATATTCCAGGACTTTTGTAGCCCTTGCGGTTGACAGCCATAAGTTGCTTGGATATGATGTACTGTTTATAGGGACATTATCTGTATGCCCTTCAATCTTTATAAGCTTGCCAGAATAATTTTTAAGTATGTCCCCGACCCTGCTAAGGATTTTCTTAGCACCGTCCGGTATCTCAGCACTGCCAGATTCAAATAATAAATCACCACTAAGTGAAACCATTACATACTGGTAACTGTCATCTATCGTAATATCTACAGAATCT
Source organism: Lachnospiraceae bacterium (assembly GCA_022797375.1). GTDB lineage: Bacteria > Bacillota > Clostridia > Lachnospirales > Lachnospiraceae > Butyribacter. Next base: position 21,448 of record JAAWKM010000043.1, on the reverse strand, counting down.
TCAAGGCGTTTCTGTTCTGTCTGTTCCACAATCTCATTATATAACTCTTCTGTCTGGTTTTTCTGCTGCTTTTCAAGCTCTTCTACAAATTCTGCAAGCGGGTCATTTTCAACATCAGACTCACTGGCTTTTCCCATATCAGAATAATATTCATCAAGGTTGTTAAGCTGTGTAGCGCCGCTTGATACAAGCACGCCTTCACCTATAGCCTGCGCACCACCATTAAAAATACTAAAACTATTAGAAAGCGATGCAACAAGTTCTGCATATTTTACTTCATCTACATTAGACATTGAAAACAAAAGTACAAAAAAACACAACAAAAGGTTCATAAGATCGGAAAATGTATCTTTCCATCCATCGGTTTTAATTTCTTCTTCCTGTTTCTTTGCTCTTGCCATTAAGCCTCACCACCTTCAGGAGCAGCATCCTCTCCGCCCTCATTCATTGCATCACGCACAGAAGGCGCAAGGAATGATTTCAGTTTCTCTTCTATAACACGCGGGTTCTCACCTGCCTGTATTGATAAAAGCCCTTCTACCATTATTTCTTTCATCTTTATTTCATTAGTATTGTGCATCTTAAGCTTAAATGAAATAGGTATACAAATCCAGTTGGAAAGAAGTGAACCATACAATGTAGTAAGAAGCGCTACCGCCATATTAGGCCCGATTTTTGCCATATCTTCCATGTTGTAAAGCATGTTTACAAGACCTACAAGAGTACCAATCATACCCCAGGCAGGACCCATGCTTCCCCAGTTAGCCCAGAACATAACCTTTTCATTATGCCTTTCATCTATAGCACCAAGTTCTGTGTCCATAATGTTTCTTACAAGTTCAGGGTCAGTACCATCAACTATAAGCATAATGCCCTTTTTTAAAAAGTCATCTTCAATATTATTAGCAGCCTCTTCCAAAGCAAGCAACCCTTCTTTACGGGCAACGTTAGATAAGTTAATAATGTTCTTTATTCCTTCAGCAGGGTCGATATTATGTACTTTCATTGCAAGGCCAATAGACTTAAATGAAGATAAAAATATTGGAAAGCTCTTTGCCTGCATCATCATACAACATACGGAACCACCGATAGTAATAAAGATAGATGTCAGGTCATAGAAATGCTTCATAGCTGCTGGCCCTTCATCACCAGTAACAATACCAAGCACAACCATGACAAGACAAACAACCATTCCTACAATTGTTGTAATATCCACAACTTACACCACCTTATAATTTAATAGTAAGAGCATATATACACAAAAAATGCGTATAATATATATATAATTTCTATATTATTCAATAGAATTACATTCTCTCTTAAACAATTTTACTAAATTTTTCACGTTCTGTCTACTTTCTTTTACAATTATTTTTTTCCCTGTGGTCAACGTGATAACCGTGTCAGGCGTTTCTTCAACTGTTTCAATCAAGTCTGAATTAACTGTAACACCAGAACCATTTAATCTGGTAACATCAATCATATTAAAATCTCCCCCTTTCCCTGTACCCCTCTGCCAGATAACAAAAATACAATCCTTTTAAATTTTTTACCTCTTTCCTTAAATCAGGCCGGCAACAAACAAACGTGTGGGTTGTAACGCAATTAGTGTTCATTGCCGGCCTATTTTATTTTACATTTTAAATACTATTTATAAGCTATGCTTAACGTTTAAGGTTTACAAGCTCCTCAAGCATTGAGTCTGTTGTCGTAATAATACGTGAATTTGCCTGGAAACCACGCTGTGTTGTAATCATTGTTGTAAACTCTGATGCAAGGTCTACATTTGACATCTCAAGTGCTCCTACTGTAAAGCTTCCTGAAATACTTACTGCTTCACCAACACCATCAAATGTACCTGAGTTAAGTGTCTGTGCAAAAAGGCTGTTACCAACTGCTTCAAGGCCTGAAGGGTTGTTAAATGTTGCAACTGCAATCTGTGCAAGACATTTCTTTGAACCATTATTATATGTACCATATATATAACCATCTTCATCAATAGAAATACCCTTCATCTCACCAGCAATATTACCTGCCCCCCTGGCTTCAAGTTTATCACCTTTAGTATATGTAAGGTTTGAAATAGTTGAATACTGGGTAAGTGAGGAAACATCAATCATAATACCACCTGTACCAGACTCAGGGTCATACTGGTCAAATGTATTATCAATTGCCCCATCCCCATCACCTGGGTTAATGCTTAACATAATACCAGTAGTTTTATACTGTGATGTATCAGGAATTTCACCATTATTAGTTGTACTAAAGAATTCACCCGTTTTGGTATTAAAGTTAAGTAATGCGGCACCATCACCACCACCAGTTATAGTTGTGAATTTACCAGTTTCAGCATTTATTGCATCTTCACCTACAGTATATTCTGAACCGCCAAGTGTAACTGTAGCACCTGTAGCAGTGTAAGTTACAGCACCATCATCACCTGTTACTTCCCTTACAAAAATTGAATTTCCATTTTCATCCATAACATCGCCAAGGTATACCCTGTATGATGTAAGCTCTGTATCATCGGCACCAGCATCTGGTGCTTCATCTGGTTTAACTATAAGCAGCTTGGCTGTATATAACTGTCCAAGCTTGTCATAGAAACTTATTGTCGCAACTAAACCACTGTCTATTGCAACACCATCATCACCTAATGTCACCTTGAGGTCTTTATCATTTTTATCAATATTTCCCTTTAATGTAACATTAGTAGTAGCTGTTGGCGGATAGTAGAGGTTATCTGCTGACATTACTGTAAGGTCCCTTACTACATCCCTCTGTACATTTCCTTCTGCATCAGCCATCCATCCCTGGATTGTGGCATTGTTTACTGTTGAGTAAAGTGTACCATTTGTATCTACATTAAGTGCGCCTGCCTTTGAAAAGTATGTAGCACCACCTGATTTTACTATAAGAAATGATTCACCATTAATAGCAATGTCAAGAGCCCTGTTTGTTGAGGATGTTCCACCCTGTTCTGTGATATTTGTTGTAATTGATGCTACCTGTGAACCAAGACCTATCTGCTTTGCATTAGAACCTGCTGCGGCTGTTGCAGCATCTGGCCCTGTCGCTGGTGATGTTGTCTGGTAAAATGTATCAGCAAAGTTTACGCTGCTTCCTTTAAACCCTACTGTATTTACGTTTGCAATGTTATTACCAATAACATCCATTCTTGTCTGGTGTGTCTTAAGGCCTGCTACACCAGAGTAAAGTGATCTCATCATAATTTTTTTCCTCCTTAATTATACAGAAATACTTTAAACTTATCTGCCATTCAAAGTTCTGCGCTTCCTTGTGAGGTCCGGCGCATAGTATCTCCATTAGTTAATAATACTATCCTATTACAGCCCCGTCTATATTAGTAAATATAGAATCAGCAGAACTGCCTACCGCTGTAATTACTGTGTTATTACTGACATTTACAATAAATGCCATATCATCAACCATTACCAAAGACTCCCGGATTCCTTTCTCACGTGCCTTCGTTGTTCCATTTTCCAGACGTTCCATCTGCTCCGCAGACAGATTAATATTCCTTGTAGCAAGCCTCTGGTTAGCATGCTTAGAAAACTTTAAGCCTTCTGTTTTCTCAGACTGCTTATTGTTTAATATCTCCTGAAATGAAAGCTCCGGTCCTGTGGCATGGGCAGTATCCGCCTTCTGGCTGTTTAAAAGCCTGCCAGCCATCTGGTTTATTGATGGGTAATTCTCATTAAGTTTATTCATAGCCCTTCACCTCAATTCCAAAGCTTTTTATGCAGTTACTGTCCCTGTTCCTTCTGTTCCGCCAGAGCCTTCTGTACCATCTGGTTTTTCTGTCCCTTCAGAACCGCCAGGATTTTCTGTGCCTTCTGTATCACCAGGCTTTTCTGTGCCTTCTGTATCACCAGGCTTTTCTGTATCTTCTGTGTTCCCGTCACCGCCTTCTGTACCATCTGTATCAGTCTCAGGAGGTAAATCCGGTTTAACACCCTTAATTACCAGTGTTACATTCTCATAATCAACTGTCTTGTTAGGGTCATCAAATACAAATGCTATATTATATGTTCCTGCATCAAATTTTTCAAATACTTTCTTATCTATAGTAAGTTTCCCATCGCTGTATACTACATTTTTAGGGTCAACTGTTACTGTCTCGCCCTTTTCATTGATGATTCCTATACCCATGCTAGACGCCTGGTATTCGTCTTCACCAAGTGAAACGCCTTCAATTACAACATTCTGTGGGTCATGGTGCAGGAATAAAATCTGCTGTTCCTTAACTGATGGAAGTTTCTGTGAAATAACATAGAATTCATCCCTTACTTCAACAATTTCATCATACTTAAATTCAACACCATTTACTGTAACATAAGCATCACCATCTTTCATAGTGACAAATTCAACCATTCCCTCTTCTTTCTGGTTATGTCCGCTTGAAGAAGTGCTTTCTGCATATACATACTTACCAACAAGTGTAAATGCTGATGTATGCTGTGTTACATCCATCATGTTCTGCATATATTCAAGTTCTGAGAACTGTGCAAGCTGTGTTACAAACTGCGTATTGTCTGTAGGTTCCAACGGGTCCTGGTACTTCATCTGTGTTACAAGCAACAGCAGGAAATCTTCTTTGCCAAGCTGTGAACCAACTTTTCTTTCCTTAGACTGCGAACTTTCAGATATATCTACCTTTCCGTCAACTACATCTGCTATAATGCTCATATTAATCCTCCTTTCCTGTTATGCTGTAAAGTCTATGCTGCTTCCCATGTCAAGCCTGCTGTGGCTCTGTCTGCCAGATACTGTTGTATCTGTGCTGTCTGTACCATCTTCTTCATTATCAAAGCCAAATTTAAAACGTCTTCCACTGCCTTTTTCAAATTCTTTCTGGTTCTGTGAATCTGCCTGGCTGCTTTGTGAAAATGTAAAATCTGATACTTCAACTTCTACTGCGTCAACTTTAAGGCTTCTGCTCTCAAGTGCTTCGCGCAATGCAAACATCTGGCTCTGCAGGGCCTCTTTTGCTTCTTCTGACTGTACTGTAAAATTAGCTGTCATCACACCATGGTTTGATGTAACTGATACCAGCACTTTACCAAGGCTTTCAGGATTAAGCTGTAACTGCATGTTTGTCATTTCCTTGCCCATTGTTACCTTAATCTGCTCTACAACCTGGTTCACAATATTAATCATTGTCTGCATATTTGCCTGCTGTGGCATAGCCCCGTCCTGGACATCTGCTGCAGCTTGTGCAAGATTCTGGATAAAACCTGCCTGGTTGTTAAAATTCTCTTCATGTACTGACGGTCTTGCTTCTGCCTGTACATTTTCTGTCATTGCACCACCAGCCTGGCTGCCTGCACCCTGCTTAAAGTTTTCTGTCTGGCCTGTGTTGTCTGTGCCAGACTGTTCTTTGCTAATTACAACTTTTGCGTCTTCCTGCTGGCTGTTGTCCTGTACTGCTGTTTCTTTGGAAGCTGCCATGTTCTCTTTGCCTGCTGTGGCATATTGTACTGTTTCTTCCTGGCTTACAGTTGCCTGTGCATCAGCTTCACCAGCAAATTCTATTGTAACAGTTTTGTCCGCTGGCATGCCTGCTTCTTGTACTGCGCCATCACTGTTATTACTATTGGCAGTATCTGTAAACCTGCCATCAGCAATATCTTGTAAAAGCTGTGCAAAATCATTTTCTGGCATGCCTGTTAATGCTTCTATATCAATATCAGCAATAACATCTGCAAGGTTGTTTAACTGTGACATCACAGATTCATTCATAAGCAGGTCTGTAACATCTGATGTATTGTTAATAAACATCACAAACTGCTTTAAATTGCCCATATCAAGCAAATCAGCAAATGACATACCTAATGCTGCCATTATCTCTGCAAGTGCCTCATCATCCAGCCCTGTTATGTCCTTTACAGCCTCTTTGACTGCATTATTAACTGCATCCACGCCTGCCATAACAGCATCAGTGTTTTCTACATCTGTGTTATCCTGTGATACATTCCCAGCAGAAGAATTTGTATCTGCTGTACCATCTTTCTGTACCTGTGATGTACTGTCTGTGCCTGGCTGCTGGTTATCTGCAGATGTATCTGCATTTACAGTATCTGCCGGCTGGGCTGCATTTTTATCTGCTGCTGGCTGCTGTGCCTGCACAGTATCTTTTGCATTGCCTGCTGTAGCACTGTTCCCAATATTTAAGAAACTTTCAAATGACTGTTTCCCTTTTATTGTGCCTTGTGTGCCACCAGCATTTGGAACTGCCGGGAACACCTGGCTGCCCAGTGTAACCGCACTGATTTCCTCCATTGTTCCACCTCCTTAATTTATTTGTCTCTCACCCTCACCGCTACTAAGAAAAATAATTATATTATATATGTAAACAACCGCTTATTTATATTTTATGTTATAAATAAGCTGCTGGAAACACCTTCTGGGTTATTTGCCTGTAGATATCTTTTTAGTAATCTGTGCAGCATATTCTGTATTCATTGCCTGCAATATTGCTGCTGCCTGCTTTTCACTCATATTCTGGAGTATATCACATATAAGGTCTAAATCCTCATCCATCTCTGACATAACCTGTGCAGCACTTTCTGCTTCCATATTAGCATAATATGTGGCAAGTTCTTTTGCTTTTTCATTATACCTTTCACGCTGCATTACCTGGCGGTAAATCCTTTCTGCGTTTTCAGGTTCTATTGATTCATAATATGAACGGTATTCAGAAATGTCAGGCGCATTATCATTAAAAACTATCTTTTCATTGAAATCTGCTACCCTTTTATCAAACTCATCCATCTGGTCTTTATACTTCTGGAGGTTTTTAACTTCCGCCTCAAGGCTCGCAATATAGTCAGAGTTGGCTGCTGTAGTGCCTCCCTGTGCTTCAAGCTGGCTTTCCAGCTCTTTAATGCGTGCATTAGCTGATTTAAGTGTTGTATACTTATAATTATCCTCTGATGCCTGCATTTCTTCAGAAGGCGCTGGAAGGATTTTATTAACAACAGGGACATCTTTTAATACTGGGTAAAGTATATTGCTCCCAATCCCACCAACATCAAGCTTTATAAGAAAAGCAAAGACTGCAAGCCAGATTAAAATAATAACTAATACAATAATTGCATTAACTAACTTACTTCCTCCGCTTTCATTTTCTTTTGTCTTGTCTTTTTTTGCCATTGTGTTTAATCCTCGCTTTCCCCGGCGCTCCGGAACCGGAAACTTACAAGCTGGTCAATTTCTTTCTGTTCCTGGGCATTTACTTCTGCCTTAAATTCTTCAAATGCCTTTTCCTTCAGCTTCTCATATATTTTTCTTTCTTTCATGGCATTATCCAGCTTTGCACGCGCCTGCGCAACTCTTTCCTCCTGCTTCCTTATTACGATAATCTGGAGTTTTATATTATATTTTAAATTTTCAACACTGTCTTCAAGCCTTTTTATACTTAAAATAACCAGCCTGTCACTTACTGCTTCAAAAAGCTGCTGTTCAAAACCACTTTTCCTGTTTTCAAGAAGCATAAGCTTATGTTCTTCTTCACGAAGCCTCATTGTTTCAATTCCATATTCAGCTTTTGCCTGGTCTTCAAGTTTTGTCTTTACTGACAATATGCTTTCCATTTTGAAAATAAACTTTGCCATTTTAATAATCCTATGCCTGGTTTTCCTCAAAAAGAGCCCTTAAATTATGGACTGTATCTTCAAAACCAGTTTTTTCATAAACATCTTGCATTAAAAAATCATTAACTGCATCTATTTTTGACAATGCGTAGTCAATATTTTTATTGGAGCCAGGTTTATATGCACCAATATTTACTAAATCTTCCGCTTCAGCATATGTAGCAAGCACATTATTAAGTATACCGCTTGCCTTTTTATGTTCTTTGGTGGCAATACTGCTCATTACACGGGAAATGCTCTGCAGCACATCTATTGCCGGGTAATGGTTTTTCTGCGCAATCTTCCTGTTTAAGACTATATGGCCATCCAGGATACTTCTTGCCGTATCTGTAATTGGCTCGTTAAAATCATCCCCATCTACAAGCACTGTATAAAGACCTGTTATAGAACCTACATCAGAACAGCCTGCCCTTTCTAAAAGCTTAGGCATTTCGGAATACACACTTGGGGGATAGCCTCTTGAAACAGGCGGCTCACCAGATGCAAGCCCTATCTCCCTTTGTGCCATTGAAAAACGGGTAAGCGAATCCATCATCAGAAGTACGTCTTTTCCCTGGTCCCTGAAATATTCCGCCACTGCTGTAGCTGTCATTGCAGCTTTTTTGCGGATAAGCGCCGGTTTATCTGATGTAGCCACTACTACTACCGACCTCGCCATTCCTTCAGGACCTAAATCCCTTTCTATAAACTCCCTTACTTCCCTGCCACGCTCCCCTATCAGGGCTATAACATTTATATCTGCTTTTGTATTTCTTGCAAACATTCCCATAAGCGTACTCTTGCCGACACCACTTCCTGCAAATATGCCAATACGCTGGCCCTTGCCAACTGTTATAAGACCGTCTACTGCCTTTACGCCTAAAGGAAGCACTTCATCTATTATCTTTCTCTTTAACGGGTCAGGAGGCTGTGCATCAACTGGGTAAGCGGCTTTTGTACTTAACGCAGAGCCATCTATAGGATACCCGAGCCCATCTAATGTCTTTCCCAAAAGTTCATCACCTACAGGAACTTCAAGTGGTGTATTGGTATTTTCAACCCTGCTTCCAAGCCCTACACCTTCTGTCTTGCCATATGGCATCAGCAGCACCCTGTCATCCCTGAAACCTACTACCTCTGCATTAATAATATGGTTTGTATCCTTTGTTATAATATGGCATAAGTCATTCAGTCTTGCTGCTGGCCCTATCGACTCAACCGTAAGCCCCACAACTTTGGCTACTTTGCCAAGGCACTTTTCATATGACTGCCCCAGAAGCATATTATATTTTGACAAATCAATATTATGCATACAATGTTTCTCTCTTTCTTCTTTTTATCACATTGCAATCATTTTTATCTGTTCACGCAGGCTGTCAAGCTGTGCATCAAGGCTGCAGTCAACAATTTTATTATCAGTTTCTATAATGCACTGGTTTGCCGATAAACTGTTATCCTCTGTTATTTCAAGCTCTGTTCCCTCTTTTAATTCTCCCAGGAAAACATTCCGCTTTGAAGAAACCATTGCTATGTCTGCCTTAGAAACCCTTAAAACTATCCTTTTAGACTTTTCAAGGTTATGCAGTGCATTATCTATAAGATGCACTATTACATCTTTCTTGTTTTTACACACAGCGCCTGTAAGCTTTTCTACAAGTGCTGCTACTATAGATGCAAAATGTGGTTCAAGTTCCTTTTCCTGTTCCCTTAATTCAAGAAATTTCTGGTTATATTCCTGTTTTAATGCCTCTTCCTGCTCCCTGAGTGCCTGCATTGCATAATTCTGTCCTTCTTCAATACCTTGTGCCCTGCCTTCCTCATAAGCATCCCTTTTAATATTCTCTGCCTCTGCATTGGCTTCTGCTATTATTTCATCTGCCTGTGCCCTGGCAGCGCTTATAAGTTCTTCACTCTGTGCTGCTGTTTCTTCTGAAAGTTTCTGCCTTTCTTCGTCAAGGACTTCTTCCATATTTATTACATTCAGGCCGCTTGTAAATTCTGCACCTGCATCACTGCCCAGGTCTGCAAGCTGCCTGAACTGGTATTCACCAGCTTCTTCAGCAGGCTGTGCATATATGCCAGGTATAAATTCCTCTATACGGCTGTCAGAGTCAATTACACAGTTTTTCCCTTCAGCTAAATTATTAAAGTAAACAGACTTTATAAGATTAGACAACTATCTCGTCACCTCCACCTCTTGAGATAATAATCTCAGCAGAGTCTTCGAGCTTACGTATTATATTAACAATTTTCTGCTGTGCTTCTTCAACATCCTTAAGACGTACAGGCCCCATAAAGTCCATATCTTCCTTTATCATTGTAGCAAGACGTTTTGAAAGGTTATTAAATATAAGGTTCTGTACTTCTTCATTAGAGCCCTTAAGCGCAACCGCAAGCTCGTTGTTGTCAACTTCACGCAATACACGCTGTACAGACCTGTCGTCCAGTGAAAGGATATCCTCGAATACAAACATCTTTTTACGGATTTCATCAGCAAGTTCTGGGTCTTCAATCTCAAGACTTTCCATAATATGCTTTTCTGTACCACGGTCTACAGTATTTAATATCTCTACGATAGAGTCTACACCACCAACAATTGTGTAGTCCTGGTTTACAAGTGAAGCAAGTTTCTGTTCCAATACTTTCTCAACTTCCTTTATAACGTCAGGAGATGTCCTGTCCATCTGTGCTATACGTTTTGCAACATCTGTCTGTTTCTCTGGTGCGAGTGCTGATATAATAGCTGATGCCTGCCCTGATGACAAATATGACAGTATCAGTGCTATTGTCTGTGGATGCTCATCCTGTATAAAGTTAAGAAGCTGCGAAGCATCCGTTTTACGCACAAATTCAAATGGCCTTACCTGGAGTGAAGCAGTAAGCTTTCCGATAACATCCTTTGCGCGTTCTGCACCAAGTGCTTTTTCCAGCAAATCCTTGGCATATGTAATACCACCCTCAGCAATATACTGCTGTGCAAGGCAGACCTCATAAAATTCATCAAGTATAGAGTCCTTTATTGCTGGTGATACACTCCTGGTATTAGCAATTTCAAGGGTAAGCTGCTCTATTTCATCTTCTTTTAAATGCTTAAATACATTTGCAGATTTGTCAGGCCCAAGTGCAATAAGCAGTATTGCTGCTTTCTGCACCCCGCTGATATTTTCCTTAGCCATGCCTTTTCCCGCCTTTCACTTTAATTCCAGTCTTCATTAAGCCAGTTCCTTAAAAGCTGTGCAACAGCCTCAGGGTTCTCATCAACAAACTTCTCAATCATCTTCCTTGTTTCTGACTTCTCGCTGAATTCTATATCATCAAGTGACTGGTTCTCTTTAGTTGTAGCTAAAAGCTGTTCTACTGAAAGCTCTGGCTCTTCGTCTGCTGCCCTTACAGGAGCTGTTCCACGGAGTACAACAAATATAAGCAAAGCAATAATAAGGACTGCAAGGATTATCATAAGATAATCTGAAATCCCCCTGCTTGTTTCTGTTTTCTCCACAAACTTTGGCACTTCATAAGCCACAATATTAATATTGCCCTCATCTATGCCTGTAGCTGCTGAAACCAGCCCAATCTCTTCTGGTGTTGCCTGTATTACAGTTCTTTCATTATTCTGTGCCATAAACTCTTCAAACGTAGTGCCGTCAAGTGCACCAGTGCTTTCAAGTTCCGCTTCATCATACACATTATAACGTGTAACAACAATTCCTAATGAAGATATATCTGTCTGTATAGTAGGTTTTTCCTGTTTTATATTTTCAATTGTTTCATTTGTAAAAATATTTTCGAGCTTCTCTATACTTACAGAAGAACCAGAACCATCAGTCCTGTTGAACATATAATCTGTATCATCATCATTGGACTGTGTGCCAGGTTCGCCATTTACCACACCTGTTGTACCTTCTGCGGTATACCTGTAAAGCTTGCCTGGATAGCCGTTCTCCATTCCTTCTGCAACATCATATGACTTCCTTAATGTTTCAATCTTCCTCATGTCAAACTGTATGCCATCTGTGCCGACTTCTACATCATCATAGTCACAGCTTAAAAGAAGGTTTATAACATTCTGTTTAATAGTCTGCCTTAATTTTGAAACATACTCAGAACTTCCGCCACCAAATGCACCGCCAAGCCCGTCATCAAGTGAACCATTAAAAATATTATGTCCGTCAAAATCATTTATAACAACATTGGAAACATCTGTACCCACTGTACCAGCAAGCCAGTATGCAAGTGCCTCAGCCCTCTCAGTAGTGACTTCTTTCTTATTGCTCTCACTTACGTCAATAACTGCCGTAATTGATGTTGCACTTTTATCGGAGTCTTCAAGCACTTTATAAGATGTTTCTGGTACATCAATAAATACATTGGCATCATCTACAAATGAATATTTTACAAGGGTCTGTTTAATCTGTGACTGGAGTGCAAGTATTCTTTTCTGGCTTTTTTCACTCTCTGTAGTAGACATCGAATTGTCAAATGCCTTATCCCATGTATAACCTTTTTCTGCAAGCCCGTTATCACTCATGGTATAAAGCGCATTAGTCACATCTCCCTCTTTGACATAAAGCTTAAGCCCGTCTTTTGATGCCTTGTAGCTTATGCCTGAACTCTCAAGCGCATTTGCCATTGCATTGGCATCATCAAGGTTTTCAAATGCCTGGAACATAGTCCATGACGGTCTCGAAACAAACCATGCTGTAGCGCCAATAGCAAGAAGCACTACACATATTACTGCTATAATTATGGTTTTTTGTTTACCTGTGTATTTGCTCCAAAACTCCTTAAATTTGTTTGGAATTTCTTTAATTCTCTCTTGCATAGCTAAGCTCCCCTAATAACAGTTAAGATTTTAGATACTTTTTATATCTGGATATTCATTATTTCTTTATATGCACTCAAAAATGCATCCCTAACTGCAACTGTATACTGGAGTGATACATTAGCTTTCTGCTGTGCAATCTGCAAATCATGTATGCTGTCTGTTTCCCCGAGGGCAAACTTTATTTCTTCTTCCTCTGCTGCATTGCTATATGCATTTGCCTCACTTATCAGGTTCAGTGCCGAATCAAATGCAGTCTGGAATGTAGTGTTACCTTCCCCTGGATTAACAATTAAAGGGTCTTTACCATCTGCTAAACCAGATGAAATTGATGGTGTTTTAAAGTAATTATTAAAATCCACACCGTTAACCAGTGAAAAATCCATATTATTAGCCTCCATCCCCGCCGCCATACTGCTGCGGTATATTTTTTACTCCCATCCATCCGCCTGACTATTATATTTTTACTATGCCTTGCCTATTTCAAGGGCTTTAAGCTGCATATTTTTAGCAGCGTTAAATGCTGTTACATTTGCCTCATAAGAACGGCTTGCATCAATCATATCAGTCATTTCAGTAACTGTACTTACATTAGGGTACATTACATACCCTTTCTCATCAGCATCGGGATGGGACGGGTCGTACACAAGACGCCCCTCTGTACTTCTATCTTCAAAAATATTTGAAATTTTAACGCCCTTGCCTACATGCCCTGTTGCATTTATAAGGGCTTCATCAAAGGAAACATAAACTTTTTCCTGGAAAATAACTGATTTCCTCATATATGGGTTGCCATCTGCATCCCTTGTGGTATTTACATTGGCAATATTCTGTGAAATAACATCCAGTCTCGTCCTCTGTGCCGTCATGCCACTGGCACTTATATCCATAGCAGAAAAAACTCTCATAACCCCTCCTGTCAGCTTGTCTTCATAACACTTTTAAGCCTTGAAAACTCTTGTGAAACTGAATCAAGCATAGTGTAATATTTCATCTGGTTCTTGGCAAGTTCAGCATTTTCCGTATCTATGTCAACATTATTGCCATCAAGCCTGTAGCTGACAGTCCCGTAATCTGTATATGTAGTGCCTGTCAGCACTTCAAGGTCAGCCCCTGCTATTTCATCATCAAGTGACCCGCCTCCTGAAACCACACACCGCAGATATGTTTCAAAATCAACATCTTTCCGCTTATATCCAGGTGTATCTACATTAGCAATATTATTAGAAATTGCTGCATTCCTGGTCCAGCTTGCATCTGCTGCTTTCTCAAGCACATTAATATAGTTAAATGCTCCCGTTGATACCATACAATTCTCCTCTCCACAAATTTATTATACACATTCCAGATTTTATGTACTTCCTTCTAGGAAATTTACTGCATAACAATACACATCTAATTATAAAGATATTGAGGTCAAATTACAAGTATATATAAAAAAATTTTTCAATTTTTCGCCGGTTTTGTAACAAAATCTTCCAATACATGCTCTACCTACGTTGTGCATAATGCCGGTAAAAACCTTTTCTTACTTATGTATTTTCTTTTGTGTTTCTACCTATTAAAACACTGCTGCCATTCTATGCATTAATAAATCCATTTTTATAAAAATCCCCCATGCCGTGCTTTGCACGGCACAAATAGTAATGAAAAATGCTGTTTTTGCAGTTTTCTTATTGCATTAAACCTGCATGCCACACAATATATATTTACAAATGTTTTCTTAATGGATACATAATTTTCAAAAGGCAGGTTAATAATTGATATCTTATGGTACAAGCATTTCTTCACATAATAAATTATTAACTATATGTATATTAGTACCTTTCATGCCAGAGGACTTTGTTTCAATAATACCTGCACTTTCACATTTTTTAAGGGCATTAACTATAACAGACCTTGTAATCCCTACCTTGTCAGCAAGCCTGCTTGTCACCAGCACACCATCACTTGCACCCCCAAGTTCATCAAGCACATATACCATTGCCTGTGCCTCAAGCCTTGACAATGTTTTAACAGCAGCTTTAATATCCATTTCTTTACGTTGTTCTTCTGAAAACTCTTCTGATTCAGCACTTTGCATTGCAAGTCCTATTACAGTTGTCCCATACTCTGCCAGTATTATGTCATCTATTGTAAACTGCTTGCCATACCTGTATATAAACAATGTTCCAAGCCTTTTGCCTGACATTATTACAGGTGCTGCCATAGCCTGGCATTCATCTGCATTCTCCCAGTCAAGCCCCATAACTGACAGGTTTACATTTTCCTTTATGGAGAGTATGTTCATAAACCTCTCCTGTAACGCTTTATCTAAATAATTTCCAAGCTTTATACCACTGAGCTGTGGTATAGTATCTGTCCCTTCCCTTTCCTTCATACCAAGAACTTTGCCCTTACGGCTTGCAAGAAGCACACTTGATTCAAGCGCAAGTGACAACACATTACAGAATTCAGTAAAATTTACTTTTTCTGTTTCCTGCTCTGTAAGCAGGCGGTTTATTTTCCTAGTTTTATCTAGTAGTTCCAGGCTCATTGTCATTCTCCATTATTTCTATTCTTACCATTACTGTACAGTATTGCCAGCCGGAAACATTATTTACAATCCTGCCTGCATAATGCCACACGGCTGTATTCCCTGGCTGTACACTAATCCCCATGCCACGCTTTATAACATATTAAATTTAAATGCCAGGATATGCTGGCATTTGCTAATTAGTTACTGCTTTACTTTTACATACCCGCACTGGTTATCCATACATACAATTTTATTTCCTTTCTCAACCATCGGCCCTCCACAACCAGGGCATTTTTCAATAGATGGTTTCTGCCAGGACATAAAATCACAATCAGGATAAGCCAGGCATCCAAAGTAACGCCTGCCCTTTTTCGTTTTCTTTATTACTATATCCTGCCCGCATTTTGGACATGGAACACCCGCCTTTTCAAAATATGGCTTTGTATTCCGGCAGTCCGGAAATCCAGGACATGCAAGGAATTTACCATGTGGCCCGAATTTGACAACCATGTTCCTGCCACATTCTTCACATATTACATCTGTAACTTCATCTTCAATTTTAATCTCTTCAAGTTCTTTTTCAGCAATTGAAACTGCTTCATGTAAATCAGGGTAAAAATTTTCTACAACTGTCTTCCATCGCACAGAACCATCTTCAACCCTGTCCAGAAGCCCTTCCATATATGCTGTAAAGTTTACATCAACAATACTTGCAAATGATTTTTTCATTATGCTGTTGACTACTTCCCCAAGCTCTGTTATATACAGGTTTTTCTGCTCTTTGGCAACATAACGCCTGTTAATTATTGTAGATATAGTAGGTGCATATGTGCTCGGCCTTCCTATTCCAAGTTCTTCCAGTGTCTTTACCAATGCTGCTTCTGTAAAATGTGCAGGTGGCTGTGTGAAATGCTGTTTCTTCTCAAACTCCCCTGCTTTCATTGCAACACCTTTAACCAGATGTTTTGGAAAAACTTTTTTCTCAACTTTATCCTCATCTGTCTGGTATACATTAAGATAACCCTGGAACACCACTTTAGAAGAGGCAGTAGTAAACCTGTACTTATCTGAGTCAATTTTAACAGATGTGGTCTCATATTTTGCTGCTGCCATCTGGCTCGCCATAAACCTTTTCCAGATAAGCTGGTAAAGCCTGAAATAATCCCTTGATACGGAATCCTTTACCTGCGCTGGTGTTAAATCAATATATGCAGGCCTTATTGCCTCGTGTGCATCCTGTATTTTCTTCTTCTCCTTTTTCTTAGATGTACCACTTGCAATATATTCTTTTCCATAATTTTCTTCTATATATTTTGCTGCAACTTGCTGTGCTTCATCAGAAATACGTGTTGAATCTGTACGCAGGTATGTTATAAGGCCTATAGTGCCATGCCCTTTAACTTCCATGCCTTCATAAAGCCCCTGCGCAAGACGCATTGTCTTCTGGGTTGAAAAATTCAGGGTCTTTGCTGCTTCCTGCTGCAATGTACTTGTTGTAAACGGCATAGGCGGCTTTTTGCTGCGTCCTGAAACCTTTATATCAGATACCCTGAATTCTGACTGTTTTATTTCAGAAATTATCTCCTCCATCTGGTCTTCTGAGTCTATGCTTGTTTTTTTATCAATAGTGCCATAAAAATCTGCTATAACAGGCTTCTTATCCCCCTCTGGCGTAAATTCACCTGACAGAGTCCAGTATTCCCTTGGAATAAATGCATTTATTTCTTCTTCCCTGTCAGCTATTATCCTTAGTGCAACGGACTGCACGCGGCCTGCGCTCAGCCCTCTTTTAACCTTTGCCCATAATACCGGGCTTATCTGGTAGCCAACCATCCTGTCAAGCACCCTTCTTGCCTGTTGTGCATCCACAAGGTCCATATCTATTGTCCTGGCGTTTTTAATTGACTGTTTAACGGCATTTTTTGTGATTTCATTAAATGTTATACGGCTTGTATTTTTATCTTCAAGCTTAAGCGCTTTGGACAAATGCCATGATATCGCTTCACCCTCACGGTCAGGGTCAGTTGCGAGATATATTTTATCTGCTTTCTTTACTTTCTTGCGGAGTGTTGCAAGAAGCCCGCCCTTGCCACGTATCGTAATATATTTAGGTTCAAACCCGTTTTCAATATCAATACCCAGCTGGCTCTTTGGCAAATCCCTTACATGCCCATTAGATGCAACTACTTCATAAGAGCTTCCTAAAAATTTTTTAATAGTAGTTGCCTTTGATGGTGATTCCACAATTACAAGATTCTTTGCCATTACTGCTTCCTTCCTTTCAATCTGGTAATACATCATGCTGCTGTCCTTGTCTGTTTATTATTAACAGGCAACAGCGTTCCCTTATCTTATATTCTTAATGCAAAATAATTATTACCTGCCATAACCACAACACGCTTTAGCTCAAGCCCTGTAAGTATTTCCATTGTATGTTGTATACCCAGTCCTGTTTTCAGAGCTATTTCTGATATATGGGCAGGTTCCAGACTTAAACTAGCATACACTATTTTTTCTGTCCTTTCAAGCACAACATCAACTTTTTTCTTCCGGTCTTCCGTACTACAATCGTAGAACATACCAAGTGCATCCATTATATCTCTTATATCTGTAACAAGTGCTGCACCATTTTTTATAAGTTCATTACTTCCATAATATAACTTATTGCCAATATCCCCAGGTATGGCAAAAATATCTTTTCCCTGTTCTGTTCCTATTTCTGCTGTTATAAGAGAGCCGCTTCTTTCCCCTGCCTCAATTACAAGTATGCCATCTGAAAGCCCGCTGATTATCCTGTTACGCATAGGAAAATTACCTGCAAGAGGTGGCATGCCTGGAGGATATTCAGAAATTATGCCACCGCTTCTTTGTATAAGCATATATTCTTCTATGTTCTGCTTTGGGTAACATATATCAACACCACAGCCCATTACCGCAAAAGTCCTTCCGCCAGCTATCTGCAGTGTCCCTCTTTGTGCACATATATCAACTCCCCTTGCAAGCCCGCTTACAACCTGTATGCCATTTTCTGCAAGCTGTCTTCCTATTTTGCTGGCAGTTACACTTCCCTGGTATGATGCATTCCTTGCACCCACAACTGCCACACATTTCTTATTATTGTCTGGCAGCTCTCCTTTATAGAAAAGGCTGTATGGTGCATTATATATATTACTAAGCCTTCCAGGATATGTATAATGCCCTTTATATGTAAACTTTATGCCCTTAGATTCCATAATGGAGTAATCTTCCAGGATTTTTACCTTGTCCCTTTCATGCAGGATGCTAAAAATATCTTTTGCAGTTATCCCTTCCGCCCTGGAAAGAATTTCTTCTGAAGCATTAAATATCTCTTCTTCACTTCCCATAAGCCCAAGCAGGCTGTTCCTTTTCACTTTTCCTATACCCCTTAAACATGACAGCCAGTACACATAATGTATATGTTCCATTTCCATCATTATTCCCTCCCTGCACTCCAGTATTTATCATTAATGCTACGGTAACAAATGGCTTCTGCAATATGTGGCTTCTCTATACGGCTGCTTTGTTCCATATCTGCAATAGTACGCCCGGCCTTTATTATTTTATGGTATGCCCTTGCACTAAAAGACATTCCATTTAATATATAACCAAGGTAATCCCTTGCTTCTGCAGATAACTCACAGTACTTCCCAATGTTTGAAGGTGTAAGGTATGAATTAAAGCTAAATTTCTCATTTCTGTATCTTCTGTATTGTATTTTGTGTGCTACAGAGACACGCTCCCTTATTTCTTGTGATGTTTCCCTTTTTCCTTTTACATACGTATTTAATTCACCAGGTTTAACAGGAACTGTTTCTGCGCAAATATCTATTCTGTCCAATAATGGTGTGCTTATTCTTCCAAGATAATTTTTAACCTGCAGCGGGGTACAGGTGCATCTCCTGCGGTCTGGAAAATAACCGCATCTGCATGGGTTCATTGCTGCCACAAGCATAAACTTTGCAGGGTAACAGCAACTTCCATCCAGTCTTGATACGTTGACATATCCGTCTTCAAGAGGCTGCCTTAGCACTTCTAATACTTGTCTTTTAAACTCTGGCAGTTCATCCAGGAATAGCACACCTCCCGATGCAAGGCTTGCTTCCCCTGGTTTTGGATACCGCCCGCCTCCTGAAAGCGCAGTCTGCGTAATGGTATGGTGTGGTGCCCTGAAAGGCCTGTAACATATAACTGGCTTCTCCCTGTCCAGAAGCCCTGCTACACTGTATACTTTTGAAATCTCCATGCATTCATCAAACCGGGGCTTTGGCATTATTCCTGCAATCCTCCTTGCAATCATGGTCTTGCCAGTTCCTGGCGCACCTATCATAAGCAGGTTATGCATGCCTGAAACTGCAACCTCTGCTGCCCTGCATGCCATACCCTGCCCGCATATATCCTCAAAACCAGGCAGTTCCCTGCCCATACCCTCCAGACTGTCATCTATGTCCATATCCTGCCCTGTACTTTGGCACGCAAACCTTGATGGTTCTTCACTATTTAACACATCTATTATATCATTCAGGCTTTCCACTCCTATAATTAATACATCTTTTACAAACATTGCTTCCCTGGTGTTCTGTTTTGGAAGTATAACATATTTTATGCCATGCTCATAAGCAGTATACACCATTGGAAGAACTCCTTTAACTGCTTTAGGGCTGCCATCAAGGCTTAATTCACCTATAAGGATTGTACTTGCCAGATGTTTTTTATCAACTATCCCTAATGCGGCAAGTATTGCGGCAGCAATTACAAAATCATAGCCTGTACCATACTTATATATGCCAGCAGGTGATAAATTAACAGTAATTTTCTTAGGTGGTATTCTCAAACCACTATTCTTTAATGCAATACGGACACGTTCCCTGGCCTCCTTTACTTCAGACGCCAGATATCCGACAAGCATAAAACAGGGCAGCCCGTCAGAAATATCTGCTTCCGCCTGGATAATCCTGCCTTCAATGCCCTGGACCATAGCTGAATAAGCTTCACTATACATAAATTGCCTTTCCACTTACACAACAGGCTGCTTCCCCTTATAGTTATAATATCACATATGTATAATTTAATCAATGCTTTTAGCTTAAATTCCATATAATGCCAAATCATTCCATGGCATATTTACGCTACAATAGCTCTTATGTAGTTATCCGTTTATAATAAAATAAATTTGAAAAAACGTGGAAAAGGATATATACTTACGGGGCCTGGCATACTGCCAGACCCCGCAGGCCAATGAAAGCTAAAATAGATAATAGATAAACCATAATTTATATAATTCTAATATCAGATTTTTTCTTTTGTATTTCTCTATAAAACTCCTGTCTGTCCTGTAATGAAATCATTATATTTTTCCCATTGCCATATTGGATTTTAATTCTATCAAATGATGCTGCCAAAGATGATGAAGGGTCTTTTGTTACCCTGATTTCTTCAATATCACTATATAGAATGCTGAGCCTGATAAATCCAAAAGCAATAAGCAGGCTCTCACTATTTAGTTCTGCAAAATTGCAAAACATTATGGACATACAAAATATCTCTATTAAAGTAAATACCACCAATGAAATAACTAATGCAAAAACTTCTTCATCTATAACAGCGGACACAATAATTGGAATAAGAATTACTGCAACAAATATCATAATGCCATAAAACCACTTAGATATTTTCCCTTTAAACCTCATAAAACCCACCTCCAGAAATTTCTGCCATTTATCTGGTATTGGTATTATACCACATACACCCTTATAATTCAAATAAAATATGCAGGCTGTCCGTTTACCAGCACAGGATAACTGGAAGTTTACATCAATCCTGTTGTTTATCAATTATTTTTTTAATTTCCTCCATAAAGGTATCTACATCTTTAAACTGCCTGTATATAGATGCAAACCGCACATATGCAACTGCATCAAGGTTTTTAAGCTCATTCATCACAAGTTCGCCTATATAACTGCTTGCTATTTCTTTTTTCTCTTTTGCAAATATATCTGCTTCTACTTTATCCACAAGCGCTTCCATCTCATCTGCTGTTACCTGCCTTTTATGGCATGAACGTACCACGCCCTCTGCAATTTTTTTTCTCTCATAAGGCTGGCGCTGTAAATCTTTTTTAATTACCATTAAAGGAATTTCTTCTACTTTTTCATATGTTGTAAAACGCTTCTGGCATACATCACACTGCCGCCTGCGCCTTATAGATGTATTATCATCTGCTGGACGGGAATCAATAACCCTCGTATCATCTGCTCCGCAAAAAGGACATTTCATAGCTGGTACCACCTTCCAAAATTATTAAAAATATTCTTATAAATCCCCATGCCGTGCAAAGCACGGCACAAATAGTAATGAAAAATGCTGTTTTTGCATTTTTCTTGTGTGAAATTGTAATGATTGTCAGACAGCGTTTTTTGCTGTCTTAGAATCATT
>JAAWKM010000246.1 GCA_022797375.1 Lachnospiraceae bacterium | reverse complement strand
GTAGATCTCTTCCACGGACAGTCCCCCTCCCAACACTTTCTCAAAAAAGCGCCTTCTGGAAAACTGCTCGTACTCGTGCATCTCCTCCTGGTAGATGGCTTGTAACCATAGAAATCCTTAACTTTTTAACAATTTCTTTTCTTATATCTGTATAATTTATAAAATGTTACGCTTGGGAGGAAAAACTATGACAAAACTGAGGACCCAGTCTGGTGGAAAAAATCTTATCAATCAACAACTGATTAAACTTAGGAAGCAATATCACTATTCACAGCGGCATTTAGCCTGCCTGCTCCAACTTGCAGGTTACGATATTGATAAAAATATTATTACAAGAATTGAGAGAGACCAACGGTATGTTAATGATTTCGAGTTGAAAGCATTTTCACAGATTTTCCAGGTTTCTTATGATTACCTTATAGATGGTAAAAAATAAATGGAGCAATTATTTTGTTCTGAGCTACATAATGGATTTAATGCAAGATGACATGCTTATTTTTCAATTAGCAGAATCATCCTAAACCAAATAGAACTATGAAAAAATGCCTGCGCGGTTACTCATGACAGATCGTCTACATCTTATGAAAATGGTTTTTGAGTCTACCGTACAGGCGGAATTTTCCCGGATACTATTATCCGACTTTTAGGTTATAAAGTACTTAAAAGCAAAATCTTGAAATAGGTTTTTATGCCGTCTATCTCTCTGCAATACTATTCCATCTTTTTGCACTACTCCAAATTGCAATTCCAAAAATTAAATATGCTATTAATAAATGTATACTATATATAGGCCAACTTTTTGTAAAACAACGTACCGTTATAAGTAATATTGGCTGATTTGTAATTAATGCATATCCCACATTCAAATTACTACATTTAATTATGCTCTCTAAATATATAGGAAGAAAATATATTACAAGTAGTATAACAAATGAATATAGACTCTTTTTAACATTTACAGAAACCCATACAATAAGTGCATCTAGCATAATTAATGCACTAAAAGCAATAATAAAATAATATTTTATAAAAGAATCTATTGTGCGCTTCGCTAGAAATGGATCCATTATCTTTGTATATACTACATCTTCTACTAGTACTCTACTATCCATATATCCATATACAAAATAACAAAATAAAAAAGTAGTAATTATTATAAACAAAAAACTACACAATGTTAGAGTTAAAATAACTAGCAATCTGATAAAAAAAACATATAGTTTTCCTCTTGTTGTTGTAGACAACAATACATCGACTTTATTTTGTTTATCTTCACAATAAAAAGCAGAAAATACTGTAATTAGCCAAATAGATATATATAGGAAATAAAATTCCGATAAATCTAATAGTCTTCTAAAGCATGTCCTTTTACTAAATTCCATTACCATTTCTTTTGACAAGCTAAACTCGTGAATAAATGATATTAATATTATTAAAAGTAGTATACCACTTGCAACATATGTAAGTTTATTTCTTACAATTTTATTTAACTCCATTTTGTATAATTGCATATTTTTCCCCCTATAAATTCATTAAATTAGTAATTCCTTGATTTTTTACATCTTTTATATAAATTTTCTCTCCGCTTATAATAGAATCGATTTAACGGCAATTACTCTATATATTAACGGAATGAAAATTTATAGCTACTAAATGTTGTCAAATTTCATTATATTATACCTTTTCTAATTGTCAGGATCTTATTCATTGAGGATACACATTCCTTTTTAGCCTTTGGATGAACTCTGCCACCTGAGATACTCCGATATCTACCAAAATGATAATAAGATATCCACATCCAACATTCCAAAAACCATTCAGATCGTTATGCTTCTTTCATCTCTTCCATCCGGGACTGCATCGTGAGTTACTGGCGTTCTCTGTCAGCCAGCCAAAGGCATGAGTTATTCACAATACATCAGAAGGCTCATAATTCTTTTTGAAGTTAGAAGGTATATGTATTTTTAATATATTGTCTATGAACTTTAAAATGTATCTGATAAACCACCTTCTCCTATACATAGAGTGTGTTCTTGGAAGCCCAACCTCTTTGAATTTCCTTATTTTCTTTGATTCATCCCTCTGCACATTCACCTCTGCTTTTGTAACATCTCGGCATTTTTCTGCTAAAAAATAGTGCTTTTTTAATTTTTCTCTTGACAAACTGCCTAAAATGTGCGACCAATTTCGCATAAACTGTAGCGAAATTGGCACCTTTATTGTAAACACAACTCGCAATTCATACTACATAATAAATGAGGACACATTTATGTTCAAGCCCGAGCTATGGCAGAGCCACGACGAATATAGAACCGTTGTCAGATCTTACAACAGGCGCCTTTCATGTAATCTCAAAAAATATGCTTTCCAGTCTTATGATAAATATCAGCAGAAGCTACTCGCCCTTGACCTAGACTCCATTGTAGATTATACTCCTGCCTTCAGTCATCCAACTAAAAACCAAACACGGATCCTGTGTTCCTTGATCCTTTTCCCTACTCTTTAACTGTACTACCACTAAAACAAGTCTTACTGCCTGGGTAAATAATTCACTTCCCATCTCCATTTCCCTTACTGCCCTGATCCGTTGCACTTCTGCAGAAGAACTCCCGGACACCAAACGCCATGACAGCAAGAACCTCCTCTTTGCCATTGATGATTTTGACCGCAATACCTATGGCCTTGATTCCGCCCATAACAACATCCCCACCTACTAGCGCTCTGTTGATTTGACCCTTTTCCGGATATTACCCCAGATTTTCAATTTGTGTTATTAGTTTCCGAGACTACTCACTTTCTGACTGCCACTCAATCCAAATATCCAGTGTCTATGCCTTTTCCGAACCATCTCAGGAGCAAACGTTTGTCAACTCGATTTGAAACATGCCTTATATAATATAACCTATTTTTACTTATAAAGGATTTAAGAAAATATCATTTTTCTATATTTTTCCAAGATTCTTTTATCGGGTATATGTAGATTACGCTAAATCGGAACGGCAGTTCCGTTCCCAACGGCACGTCAGCGCCGCTCTCTATTTATCGACTTTGTCACACTGGCTCACGCATGCTCCTTCCATTCATTTCAAGACGGTAAGAATGCTTTTTGTCAGTGATACGGGCAAGATAGGTTCTGTCTAAAAACATATCAAACCAGGACTTAATCGGAAACTGAGAAATAAGGATTGTAGATTTACGTCCATCCCTTGCATCTATTACTTCGAAAAAATCCCGGCATTTATCCAGATCAAGCGGCATAAGCCCAAAGTCATCC
>JAAWKM010000245.1 GCA_022797375.1 Lachnospiraceae bacterium | reverse complement strand
AGCTGATGCCATAAAGGCGGCATTATATAATAAAACAAACTAAAAAAATAGATTGTAATCTCTCTTTATTGGTAATAACTTTTTATGCGGTTATCCTGTTGCCATATGATAATTCCTTGAAAAAGTCATGCAATCTGGTATAATTACTATGCAGACTAAATGTTTTACAGCTTACAGAAAGGTATTTTATGGAATTAAAAGATAATAAATATATAAAGCTGCTTGCAGAAAAATTTCCTTCCAAGCAGGCTGTATGCAGGGAAATTATTAACCTTAATGCAATTCTGAACCTTCCAAAAGGCACAGAGCATTTTATGAGTGACCTGCATGGTGAATATGAAGCATTTTACCATATTTTAAACAACTGTTCAGGAGTTGTAAGGGAGAAAGTCCATCTTTTATTTGGTGATATCCTTACAGATTTTGAGCAGCAGGAAATATGCACATTAATTTACTATCCCAGGGAAAAACTTGCAATGCTGCGCAAAAAAGATGTGTTAACTGGAGACTGGTACAGGATGGTTTTAAACCAGCTTATAGAAATTGCAAAGCTCCTGTCTTCCAAATATACAAGGTCAAAAGTTAGGAAAGCAATGCCAGAAGACTTTTCTTATATAATTGATGAACTTTTACATGTACAAAAAGATGAAGATGATAACCAGGTACTTTACCACAGCAAAATTATTGATACAATACTGGATATTGAGAATGCAGATGAATTTATTGTAGCACTGGCAGGCTTAATTAAACAGCTTGCTGTGGACCATCTGCATATTGTAGGCGATATTTTTGACAGAGGGCCTTATGCTGATAAAATACTTGATTTGCTCCAGGGCTACCATTCACTTGATATTGAATGGGGAAACCATGATATCCTGTGGATGGGTGCGGCATCCGGAAGCCTTGCATGTATTGCTAATGTAATCCGTAATAATTTAAAATACCAGAATACAGAAATACTTGAGAGCGGGTATGGCATAAGCTTACGTTCACTTGCCTTGTTTGCCATGAAGGAGTATACATGTGAAAATCCTATGGAAGCAGCATTAAAGGCAGTTTCAGTTATTTTATTTAAGCTTGAGGGAAGCATTATCAGACGCCATAGTGAATATGGTATGGATGACAGGATATTTTTACATAAAATAAACTTTGAAACTGGGGAAGTTTTAATAGATGGAGTCAGTTATAAAATAAATGATATGGAATTTCCTACTATAGATATTGAAAACCCTTATGATTTATCAGATGAAGAAAGCGCTGTTATGGAAGAACTGAAAGCAGCATTTTTAAATAGTGTACGTTTACAGTCACATATAAAGTTTTTATATGAGAAAGGCAGCATGTACCGTATATACAATGGCAATCTTTTATATCATGGATGTATCCCTATGGATGATGAAGGCAACTTTGAGGGGGTACAGATGGGTGATGAAATTTACAAAGGTAAATCATATCTGGATTATGCTGATAAAATGGCACGAAGGGCATATTACAGTACACATAGCACTGATGCAAAGGATTTTATGTGGTATTTGTGGGCTGGCAGGAAATCACCACTCTGTGGCAGGAATTTAAAGACATTTGAACGTACATTTATAAAAGATGAAAGTACATGGAAAGAGGAGACAGACCCTTACTATAAATATTACAAGGAAGAAAGAACATGCAATATGATTTTGCGTGAATTTGGGCTTTATTCCAATATGTCACATATAATTAACGGACATACACCTGTAAAAACTATTGAAGGTGAACAGCCAATCAGGGCAAATGGCAGGCTTATGGTAATAGATGGGGGTTTCTGTAAAAATTACCATGAAACAACAGGCATTGCAGGATATACCCTTATCTATAATTCACACGGGTTAAGGCTTAAAGCACATCAGCCTTTTGAAAGTGTGTACCATGCACTTACAAAAAATAAGGATATACAGTCTGAATCACAGCTTGTAGAAACTGAGAAATCGCGTATACTTGTAAGGGATACTGACAATGGCAAAAATATAATGAATTATATTGCAGATTTAAAGCAGCTTTTAAATTATTATGACTAATATTAAACCATCCTGTGCCAGATGGTTTAAACTAATTATGTATTAAAGGGTATCACCTCCTGTATTTCTGGGGTGATACCTTTTTAATTTTCTTAAACTGCCTGGAGAAATGTTCCAGGTTTTCATACCCGCACTGTTCTGCAATTTCAGAAACAGAAGCATCTGTTTCCATAAGCAGGCGTGCAGCATGTTCTATCCTGCCTTTTATAATATCCTGGTTTACTGGTACTCCAAACAGTTTTTTATATATATGCTGGAAATAAGATGTGCTTATATTAAGTTTTTTTGCAATTTCATCTGCGCCACCTGGTACATACTGGTAATTATGTATATTCTGGCGTATTTTAGAAAGTTCATCAAAATATTTGCCATAAGACGTGCCTCCTGCAAGCAATGATTTATACATATCACTGAATTTATGGAAAAGCACACGCATTTTACTGTCCATAATATATTCATGCTGGCTGCCTTCATTAAAAAATTCTATATATAAATCAGCTATAAGGTCAGTAATTATTTTATTATTAACAAATGAAACAGGGGTGCTAAATGGTATTTCCAGATTTTCAAAGAAGTTGTCATATGGTTCTGTTTCAAAATGAATCCAGTCATTTATAAAACTGCCATCTGTTTTTCTGTAAATCTGCGGACTGCCCTTTTTGTACAGGATAAAATTACCAGCAGGTATATTTTTAAACTGGTTGTTTAACATTACTTCTGTTGGCGTCCTTAAATATAATAAAAGAAAATCACCAGAACCATTTATCCTGTTAATATCTATTCCAAAATAATTATGGAACTGGTATCCTATTCCCCTCACTTTTATCATGATTATGCCAGCAATCCTTTCTTAAAATGCAAAAACCATAAAGCAATGGCAGGCAGCAGCTGTGGATATACCCATTGGGTGTATATAACTTTAAAAAGCGGAAAATATCAAAAAATAAACGGCTAATATCATAGACCATATAGTATTAATCTGTTAAAATATCCAGTAACATTATTCGCTAGCGTTGTGTGTATTTAACTGCCTGTACTGTTTTATATTATAGCAGAATAGGTCAAATAAGTCAAAGCGGATATTTATAATCCGGTTTGTTAATGTTACTATCCAGCCTTACGGCTTAATAGTAACATAGCAGTTATAAGGTTCAATAGGGGGAAAGGATAGTGTGAAAAATGATTCTAAGACAGCAAAAAACGCTGTCTAACAATCATTACAATTTCACACAAGAAAAATGCAAAAACAGCATTTTTCATTACTA
>JAAWKM010000244.1 GCA_022797375.1 Lachnospiraceae bacterium | reverse complement strand
ATACCTGCATATTGTAATCAAAATCAGACAAAATCCTGTTCCAAATAAATTATGTAAAAATATATCCACCAATATATAATTTTTCCATGAATACAACACCATACTCACAACAACACTGATCAGTCCAGCTACGCCTGTTTTTACCCCCCCCCTCTCATTCCAGTATTTGTGTACTATAATACCAAACGGAAACGCAAAAGCACTGTAATAATATGCATGCTCCCAACTATTAAACCACGCTGTCATGCACAAAGCTGCTGCTGCCAAACTGCAAACCCATATTCGCAGACTCCATGTATGAAAAAAAAGAAATGCCAACCAAAAAATAACATAAAAAAAACAAGCTTCGTATATATACCAGTTTATATATGAAAGAAAAGAAATCTTGTCTTGAAAGTAAATCAGATTCGCCAGCCAATAAAAAAAAGCGGAAAGAATAGTGATTCCACCTAAACCACTTAATTTTTTAAACAAAAAATCATCAAGATAACCACTGTTTTTGCTAAAAGAACAGGCCATTCCCCAACCAGAAATCATCAAAAAATAACTAACCCACGCCATATTTGTTTTATGAATAAAATACAAAAAAATCGGTTCCTGATTAAACCTCATACTACAATGCCCTATGATAATCAAGACCGCAGCAATTCCTCTCCAACTATTCAAGTGTTGTAATACCAAAGACTCTTCACATACTTTCTTTATTTTTAACCCGCGTCCAAACAGTATGCACAATACAACAAGTAATATCAAATAACTCATTTTATTATTATCCTTAAATAAATTTCAGTTCTTTCTAATCAAATATTTGTACACATCCTTCAATGCATTCCAGAATCCTTTTGTTTCACATTCCCAAATAAAATTAGCTGCTAAAGCCATTAACTTATTGCTCTCTCTCATTTTATTCAGCATTGAAATATGTAATTTTTTTCTGTGTAATTTTTTATTTTTAAACGGTGATTTTTGATAATAATAATCCCAAATTTTCACAGCGCTTACATCTGAATATTTCCATGGTTTATCAAAGGACGAATAATGAATAATACAGGCCTGGTTCAGCATATCATCCCAATCGCAATAGTCTTTTCCATACATTTTATTGATATCTTTTAATTCCAAACCATAAAAATATCTTGCACGAATCAAATTGACATAGAGCAGATTGTATTCATGTCCTAAAAATTTCACATGATCTTCAAACACTTTATTTAAAACATGTTGATCCATCAGCGAATTATCTGTGCTTTTAAATTTTTCTTCTGCCAGTGCTTCAGGTATTGCATCTATTCTCATCTTTTTTAAATTCAACAACATCAGCCCAGAATTAAAATATGATTCTATCTCCTGGCTAATTAAAGTTTTACTGTATAACAAGCCGCTGTCCTTAACCGCTGCCAGATATTCATCTTCCAAGCGTATTTGTGCCAGTTCAGACAGATCTTTTTTTACAATCATATCTCCATCCAAATACAGCAGTGTATCTATATCATTGCATAGATAGGGAAGATCAAATTTTATTAATGCGGAAATTGTTGCACATCCATCATGCTTCAAAAATCGGCTGTATCGACCTTGTAATTCGCCTTTATCAATTTCTATAATTTTGACAGTGCTTTTACTTTTTCTGCATAATTCCCTAATGCATTCTTTTTGAGAATGCGTCAAATCAACTGCGATATAATAAATTACATATGCGGACTTCTTTTTACAAGATTCAAATAAGGATGTTAATGTTACTACAGAAGGCAGATAAAAATTCTTATCTGCAATAAAAGCGATATTCAATCTATCCATTTTTAGTCCTCATGCAGCGCCTGGAGATACATATCATAATAATGTTTTGCAATGACAGCATAGTCATATGATTTTACAGTCTCCAACGCATTTTTTCTGATTTTCTCAGTCAATTCTTTATTTTGTAACAGTAAATTTATTTTTTCTGTTAATCCGTCACTGTCTTTTTCTGCTACCAAAATCCCATTAACTCCATCCGTAATCAAATCTGCAATTCCTCCGGAATAAGTAGATATGACAGGGGTTCCAGAGGCCATGGCTTCAATAATTGATACCGGAACTCCCTCGGTATCTCCATCTTCGGCTGTAATGGATGGCGCAACAAATATATCTGCAGAAGCCATTATCTCAGGAAGTTCTTCATGGTTTTTTTTGCCGAAAAAAGTGATTTCACCTTCACATTGCTCTGCCTCTGTTTCCAGAGCTTTCCTTAAGGGGCCATCTCCAACAATAACCAGTTTAATATCTTTGCGTTTGATGGCATGGATTAAATACTTCACGCCTTTTTTTTCTGCCAGTCTTCCAACAAATAAAATAACTTTATTTCCGTTCTGCTTGAAATAATTTTCTACTCTGTTTTGCGGTCCAAATACATGGGTACAACATCCCATTGGCTGGATTTTAATATCATTTATATGGTAAGTGTTCTTCAGACATTTCTGTAACTGGCTGGAGACTACGGTAATGGCAGAGGCTTTTTCCAGCGTTTTCTTTTTCAGTATTTTGATAATGCCTTTATTTAAAGAAGTTACATCTCCTCCATGACCAGTAATTATATATTTTTTTGGTAAAATACACTGTATAATCCCTTGTGGAATGATCCAGTGCGCATTAACCAAATCAACTTCTTTTTCATATTTTCTCGTATGGAGCCACAAACTCATAAAAAGAAAAGGAACTAACAATGCCCTCCACTTGTTTTCCTTAATCCTGGGTACAATTGCTCCCGGATAGCAGAGCGTTTCCCACTTATGTATTGGAAAATAATGATATCTTATTACTTTGACGCCTTCCATGACTTCATATTCATGGGCCAAAATATCCATAGGGACCAACACTGTAACATCACAGTATTCCAGTAAAGCCTTTGCCAGATCAAAAACAAACCTTGGCTCTGTATCATTGAGATATCTGGGAAATGTTGAGGCTGTTATTAATACTTTTATTCTGCTCGCTCCTTTTTTTCTTTGAGGAATATCAGAAGACAGGGTTTTAACTTTCTTTTCCATAAGTCGCTTTTTTCACTTCATATCGTATATCTTCCAGCATCTTCCGGTTAGCTGCAATTACATCTGCCTGTAAACCAACAATGGTGATCATTGCTCCCAACAAAATCAGAGTAACTGCCAGCAACAAAGACTGTACATGACCGTCGCCGATTCCATGAAAAAAGAAAAACAGATATCGCAATCCTGTTACGATTCCCGCCATCAGCGGAATACTTCCGACAGCGGCAAAAAACCGCAGAGGCTTGTACATGAGATATGCCCGCATGATCGTTATCATGGATTTCTTCACATAGCCGAACATACTG
>JAAWKM010000042.1 GCA_022797375.1 Lachnospiraceae bacterium | reverse complement strand
GTTATCTAAGTCGTTGACCGTTTCGATATGAGAGCGCGGCTTATTGAAAAAGACTGCACCAGAACCAAAGAAAGGTTCAAGGTAACTGTGATGCTCTGGAAAATAACTTATAATCCATTGTGCAAGTGACCATTTACTTCCTGGGTATTTTGCTACTGCTTTCATATGTGTTAATATCTCCATGTTTCTGTGTAGTCTGTTCTTGCCAGTTCTGCAATTCTCCGACGTGCAGAAGCTCCATAACCTGATAATGCAAACCTGTCACAATCTATTTTCAGTTTTCCCTTATCTTTGGAATTTCCTGTACATTCACGACATCCACTGCAATTAAAACATTCTTCTTTTATCTCTCCTGGCTGCACCTTAACCAATAATATTTCTACGTTATTTGCACAATACTGACATTTACATGCAGCACACGCTATCATACGGTTATCAACTATATCCAAGAGATTCCTACCTCCGATTGGTCCCATACTTAAGCCTCCTTTTTATTCCCCCTGGCTGTTTTTCATGCCAGGGGTTCTGTGTGCGTTTATATAAAATTGGTATAGTACACAAGTAAGAAATACAATAAACATCAACGTGGAGCTGAAACGTTTTATGTGGCATGGCGCACGCAAACCATGCCTTAATATCCATACTGCCTTTGACAACAGCATGGACAGTAACGCCCTTTTTAAGCGGCCATCTGTTTTCTGGCCTTTTTTACTGCATTTATTTTAATCTGTTACTGCTACAGTCCCTCCAGACTGTACAGTTACCCATCCATGCTTAAGCCTGGCTTCTGCTTCTTTCATACTTATAAGTTCTCTTGTAATGGAAGCAGCCTTTAACCTGTTCGCCTCGGCTTCCGCTTCTGCTTCCTTAACCTTAATAGCTGCTGCATTTTCTGCCTTAATCAGTGCAGTTTCCGCTTCAACTTTGGCTGTTTCCTGTTCAGCCTGTGCCTGCTGCTTTTTCTGCAATGCTGTAACCCTGTTGTTTATTGCCTCTTTAAGCTGGTCATCAGGATGTACATCAATTATTGATGCATCAAGTACATTTATGCCATATTCTTCAATAAATTTACTGTCAAGGTAATCTGTAAGCTTGCTGTTAATTTCTGAACGGTTCCCCGAATAAATATCCATCATTGAATAATCAGTGGTGATTTCTGAAACCTTAGATTTTAAAACAGATTTCACGCGGCTGTTTACAATATCTTCACCATCCATGCCCCTGAACTTTTTATATGTATCTACAAGCTGTGCCTCATTAAACTTATAAGACATCTGGAAGCTTATCGCTATTGAAGCATCATCAGATGTAGACACCTTGAAACTGTCATCATCCTTGCTGCCTTCCCTTTCATCTTTAGTAAGGAGCAGCTGTTCATTGCTTGTTGTGAAACATTTGACATGCTCTGTTGGTTTAGTTATATGGTACCCCTGGCTTAAAGTGTTATCTTTAACGCCGCCATTCATGGAGTATATAACCCCTGCATACCCGACAGGTATTTTTACCATGCAGTTAATAACAACAATTAATGCTATTAAAAATACAGTCCCTGTAAATATGCCTCCTGTTACCTTTGCTTTTGATGGTTTACTCATTATTCTTTTCCTCCATTTTTTTGTTTTTTTCATTTTCTCTGGGTTCTTCCTGGCCTGAAACCAGTTTATCCCACTTTTTAAGCAGCATTTTACCTACTGGCATAAATAATCCAGATACGGCAAACCATGCTGTTACTGCTGCTATAAAGAGCAGCAGCCAAAACACTGGGTTCATACATTCCATCCTTTCAATAAAAATTTTTACAAAACAGCTAGATTTTTCCAAGAAACTTATCCAGCTTGTCCCTGTAAATTAAATAACTTTTTCTCTTGCCATCCACCCCTGGAATGACATAACCTATATCTATAACTTTCCGCTTCATGTGTTCACGTACTGCCTGTTGTGACATGCCTAATTCCTTTGCCGCTTTTGGCAGTGGTACCCTGTTGTTTTCCATACTACCCACTTCCTCGTATAATAAACTTTATATAGTTTTTTCTTCATAACATAAACATGTGTCTTCTGGTGAAGGGTGTGTCTTTCCTTTGCGCTTTCCCGCTGGCACATTGCAGACACAATGTCCTGTATACATCTTATAATATGTACCATATTTGTCCCGGCAGTAATACTGGTGGTAATGTTCGCAGCCTTCACAGTTTTTAGGTTTTGGGGCATCTGATTTTGTTATGTCCTCTATAATAATTTTAAGGCGTTTGTTTTCAAGTTCCAGTTCTTGTACTTTTTGTGACAACATTGTGTTTCCCTCCTTATTCATGGTAAAATAAAATGTTATTATCCATTAAAATTTAATACCAACTTTTACTTGGTATACCACTTAATATACACCAACTTTTACTTGGTGTCAATACAGTTTGGAGGTAATTTTATGTTATTTAAAGAACGTTTACGAGAACTTCGCACCACATCCCCGTATACCCAAAAAGATATTGCACAAAAATTAAATATTTCTGTTTCTGCCTATCAGTATTATGAAGCTGGCAAAAACGAACCTAATATTGAAAAACTCATTATTTTAGCTGATATGTTTGGTATTTCTATTGATTATCTTGTCGGACATTCTGTCCAGATGAAAGATAACGCAAAGTCCTTTGATTAACACCAAATAAATCTTCTAATTTATCCCAATGCTTTATCTTGCCAAGAATTATGCCATACTCTATTTGTTGATATGCTTTATCACTTATCCCCAGGTACTCTGCTACCTGTTTCTGTGTCATGCCTGCCTTCTGGCGGGCTTCTTTTAAATTCTTACGCATTTTTCTTTCCTGTGTAGATTACAAGTATTTTTCCAGCAGCAATAACCAAATATCCTGCTTTGTTTTCATACATATTTATACAATCCTGTAATGTTAAAATACCAGAACCCATCATCTTACTTCCTTTCCTGCTGCCATATGTTATACCTGGCAGCATGTTATAATTTAAAACTTCATAAAAATATCTGTTTATGCAAAGATTGCAAAAAACCTGACACTGACAAAAATTCTAAAAAAGCAACAATTAACTATGTAACATACCAAGATGTTTTTTCAGACT
Organism: Lachnospiraceae bacterium; assembly: GCA_022797375.1. Taxonomy (GTDB): domain Bacteria; phylum Bacillota; class Clostridia; order Lachnospirales; family Lachnospiraceae; genus Butyribacter. The sequence continues at coordinate 22,960 of JAAWKM010000042.1, read as the reverse complement.
GTTACATATATCAATAGCAAGGCTGTACTGCCCTGCACCAGCAAGTGCACAGGCATCATGGTAAACAGTTACATAAAGCAGGTTTTCTGGCAGGAGCTGGACTTTGCGGAGTTCCAGCCCTGTTTCTTTAATAATATTTTCACAATTTACTTTTTTATTCATATATAAACACCTCTCATTTTTATTATTTACTTTTTATTTTTCCAGCCATATAATCTATGTACAGGCTGCTGCCAACAGCCGAGTACATAGAAAGGAGCATTTATATGTCTAACAACGAACAGGAACTTGAATTTCTTTATGAAGCTTATAAACATTATAAGGCTACAGGAGATAAGCATTATAAAACACGTCCTTACAATGCAGATTATCTCCGAAAAGTTTTTAACGCTTGTACTTATCTGCAAAAACAAGGTTATATTGAAAATGTTTCTGATAATTTGCTTAAAAAACATAATGTAAATTTAGAAGACTTTATATCATTTGACATTACTTCCAATGGAATTGAAATTGCAAGAAGCAACAGGTAATTCCAGCTTTATGACATATTCCCAGTTAAGCAAGTCAAAATTACATGTAAGGTGCGGCGCAATATCTGCACCTTTCGTATTTGAAAGTTCCTTCAAAAGTTCTTCTGCAAACAGTTTTTTATATTCTGCATGGTCTTTTTCTTTTTCCAATATCCCATTTGATATTTCAAATAAATCTCTCACTTCTCTACCTCTTTCTTTATTATTTACATTTTATGACCCCTGTCATGTAATCTATGTACAGGCTGTTCCAGCAGCCGAGTACACAGAAAAGAATTAACAATATGAATGATTTAACAAACCGTTATGGTATTCCGTATAACCAAATGCTTCATGACCTCACAATCTTAAAAATGTAACATATGGATGACCTATCTATTAAGCATGGTGACAATGACAATGATTATGACAAGAAGTTAATTTCTTGCTATTATGAAACCATAGCCAATTTAAATGATACCTTAAATGTTTACAAAGAAACCCATCACTTTTAAAGTTTTTGAAACATAACTGCATCATTTATAATTGATTCTGCTTCTTTTAAAATTTGCATTGCGGTATACACGTTTATTCCTTGTATGCCGCATATAATTTCCAGAATCTGTTTACTGGCTTGACTTCTTTCGGTTGAATATTTTTTTGTGGAGCTTGAACAATTTGACTTTTCCATTTCCGCAATGTTTTTATCACATCTTTCTAAAATATCTTCTTTTAGTTTTTCTGCTGCCATTTTTATCCTCCTTTTACCTATTGTCAAAGTACAAATCTTTTGATTTTATGATGTATTACCATCTAGTTCTAAAGTTGTGTCTATTCTTTCTTGTGCTTCCATTCCCAAAATAATACCTTTAACAAAAAACTTTTTTTCAGGAGGAAGTGACATTAAAACCTGTATGAAGTTTCTATCTTCACTATTTACAATAGTAATATTTTTTTCTTTATTAGGCATATAAAATCCCCTTTCTCTATTACTTACATCCTATATCTTCATGCAGAACATTATTCGTTCTGTATGAAAACAGTATAATGCCTTTGAAAACTTTTGTCAACTATTTTTGTATAAAAGTTTTCAAAAAGAACTTTGTGGCATGTTTACAAACAGAACATTTTGTGATATCCTAAAAACAGAAAGGAGGAAACAAAGTGTCAATTATAAATGACCGTTTTAGAGAAATACGTAATGATTACAAATTAAGCCAAGAAGAGTTTGGTAGCAGAATTGGATTATCAAAATCTGGTATATCTAATATAGAAAGTGGAAAACGTAATGTTACAGACAAACATATTAAATTATTATGTAGTTCATTTCCGATTAATGAAGAATGGCTTCGCAACGGAACTGAACCAAAATCTGTTAAAACACCTTCATCAGTCATGGAACAGTTAAAAAAAGAATTTAATCTTGACGAATTTGTTTGTAATTTAGTTTATGAATACCTAAAACTAGAACCAAAACAAAGAGAAGTAGTACGTAATTTCCTTTCTAATGTAATCAAAGAAGAACCAAACTTTAAAAAGAAGGATACTACAGAAAACCAAGAAAATAGCACTGATTTTCAAGAAACTTGTACTGTAGAAGAAGCAGAAGCAGAGTATATAAAAAGTCGCTCAAAGCCTGCAAGGAAAATGGCACAATATGTTTTGAATACTACAGAAGACGCCGCTAAATCTGATACAGCGGCCAACCAGTAACTTTATTAAAACAGCCTGGCATAGCCAGGCTTAACGAAATGAAAAAAGGAGAAAGCACATGAACCAGGATAATAACATTATAAACACTAAATCCATTATAACCTTATCAATTATAGCCTGTATATGTTCTGCAACATATCTTTTTGCTTTTATTGCTGTTATTCTTATAATAATCCAACGCAAACGCTTAACTAATGCAGAAACTTTTTTCCATAGTAAAATAGCAGAACTTGAATATAAAATAAGAGAACTTGACACTTCTGGCAAGCAAGAAGAAATTAAAAACTTAAAAGAACAGCTTAATCATCTTAATGAATCTATCGTTGATGCTCAAGCAAGAACTGCTGCCACAACTACAGAAGCAGATATCGAGATTGCCAAAAAGCGTGAACAGGCAAAAAAAGAAGCAACTAAAATTTCTAAACTAAGAGAATTATATAAAAGTATAAAATACTCAATAGATAACTTCTTTTTATATGATGTATCACCACAAATACTTAAATTTAACCCTGATGAAATGGAACAGATTGATGAATTAGTGCCCTCTGTTATGCTTCACTTGCAAAATATGAACTCAAAGGAATTAAGAAAAGCTTTTAAGGAGAATGACAAACAGATTACAAAAGTAATGGAAACGTATTCTGCCAGATATACAACAAAAACAAATAAAGCTATTTACTCTCTTATGGTAATTGCATTACGTGCTGAACTCCAGAATGTCCTTGCAGAACTTAAATATGGAAAAATTGATAAATCAATTGAGGATATACAAAAAATTACATCAAAATACCTTTCAATAGCAGGTGAAGGCAACCAGGCTATTGCAGGAACTCTTACAAAATTTATAAGCCAGCTTGAATATCTATTTATAAATGCTGCTAAAATAGAGTATAATTACTACATAAAAAAAGAAAAGGAAAAACAAGAACAAATTGCATTAAAAGAAAAAATGCGTGAAGAAGCTGCTGAACGTAAAGCACTTGAAAACGAACGCAAAAAAATAGAACAGGAAGAAAGCAAGTATGAAGCTGAAATACAGAAATTAAAAGAACAGATGGAAAATGCTGCCCATGAAGAAATGGATGCCTTAAACAAAAGAATACTTGAACTACAGGAACAATTATCAGATGTTGTAATAAAAAAAGAGGATATTGTCAATCTTCAAAATGGCAGGGCTGGAACTGTATATATTATCAGTAATTTAGGTTCATTTGGTGATGATGTATTTAAAATTGGTATGACAAGGCGTCTTGAACCTCAAGACCGTATCAACGAATTAGGAAGCGCAAGTGTCCCATTCAAATTTGATGTACATAGTTTTATTTTTTCGGAAGATGCTGTTGCGCTTGAAGGCAAAATGCATGACATGCTTAATAAAAACCGCGTAAATAAAGTCAATACGAGAAAAGAGTTTTTTAAAATTTCTATTGATGATTTAGAGAAATTAGTTGAAGATATAGACCCGACAGCAGAATTTAACAGGACAATGGTTGCTAATGAATACAGGGCATCATTAGAAACAGAAGAAACATATACTGAAAATTACTTTGCAGAAGAAGAACTTATAGACGAATGATTATAAACGGAGAATTATAAAATGTATAAGTATTAACGTATTATTTACTGGTCTGATGATGATAATACTTTTATTGCAGAAGTTCCAGAACCTAAAGGACGGCTGATGTATGCCTGAAAACTACAACATACTAGAATATCCAAAAGATGAAATCATAAAAATAACAGGGCTTTCTTCATAATCTACAGAAAAAATCAAAATATAGCAGAAATATATTTTATTTAACCTGATGATACAATAATACAGCCTTTGTGCTGCAACACAAAGGCTGTAGATATACTATATACATTATGTATCTTTGGAACAATTATATTGTAACACTTTGCAGCACTATTTTCAATAATGGGTGTATTTTTTTAATCTTTTTAGAAAGGATGGTATTTTATGGCACTACCAAATGAGACTATTTATACCGAAGATGACTATTATAATCTTCCTGAAACCACAAGGGCTGAACTTATAGATGGTAAGATTTACTATCTTGCAGCACCAAGCCGTATACACCAGAAAATTTCCAGTGAACTGTATACTATAATTAACCATTACATTAAATCAAAAGGCGGACTATGTGAAGCTTATTATGCACCATTCGCTGTTAAACTCCAGGAGGACAAGAATACTATAGTCGAACCAGACATAAGTGTTATCTGTGACCCTGGCAAGCTTACAGACAGGGGATGCACCGGGGCACCTGACTGGATTATAGAAATAATATCACCATCAAACCCTGGTGATGATTATGTACGCAAATTAAATTTATATACGGATGCAGGAGTGCGGGAATACTGGATTATAGACCCAAGGACAGAAAGCATACTTGTTTATTTCCTGGAACAAAGCAATTTCCAGATAGAAAAATATACTTTCCATGATAAAATCAAATCTGGTATTTATGATGATTTATATATAGACTTTGCAAAACTTGATTTCCAATAAAATAATACTTAAACCTGATGGCACAATAATACAGCCTTTGCGCCCGACCACAAAGGCTGTAAGTTGCTAATGCATATATACTTAGAGCAACTATATTGTACCACTTCATAACACTGTTTTCAATAACAGGTGTATTTTTTTATTCTTTTTTTAGAAAGGATGGTACTTTATGGCATTACTGAACTGTATTGAATGTAACCATGTAGTATCTGACAAGGCATCCGCCTGCCCTAACTGCGGATGCCCTGTCAGCTTTTCACTTGGTACTGCCAGCCTGGCAGTACCAGACAGGCCAGAACCAAAGAAACGTGAACCAAGAAAGCGCAGGAAATATAAAAAACTTCCCAACGGTTTTGGCTGTATCAAAAAGCTTTCTGGCAACCGTTCCAGGCCGTTTGCGGCATATCCTCCTACAAGGGAATTTAACCTTAACGGCTCTCCTGTTTCACAGCCAGCTATAGGATATTATAAAGACTGGTACCAGGCATTTGATGCATTGAGGGAATATAATAACAATCCTTATGATTTGGTACATAATGATATAACATTTTCAGAATTATTTACCTTGTATTTTAACGCCAAATATGTAAACAATAAAAAGAAAAATTTCTCACAAGCATCAATAAAATCTACAAAAGCCGCATATAAAAATTGTATATCTTTACATGAAAGAAAGTTTAAGGACCTACGCAAATATGATTTACAAAGTGTAGTGGATAACTGCCCACTTAAACATGCAAGCCTTGAATTAATTGTTACCCTTTTTAAGCAAATGTATAAATTTGCAAAAGAAAATGATATCACTGATAAAGATTACTCCGAGTTTGTCAGTATAAATATACCAGATGATGACGAAAGTGGCGAACCATTTACACAAGAAGAGCTTAACATACTATGGAAAAATAAAGAACACCCAACAGTACAGATTATCCTTATTATGATTTATAGCGGCTTCCGCATAAAGGCATTGGAAACGGTAAAAATAAACAAGCAAAAACAGTGTTTTAAGGGCGGCGTAAAAACCAAAGCTGGCAAAAACAGGATTGTGCCAATACATAAATCAATACTGCAATATGCCCTTAATTTCAATCCAGATACGTTCAAAGCTGATTATTTCAGAATAAAGTCTTTCTATCCTGTAATGCAGCAATTTGGCATTGATAAAACAGTATCTGGCAAAAAACACACTCCCCATGACTGCCGTCATACATTTTCATGGCTATGTGACAAATACAAGGTAGATGAATTGTCCAAACACTTAATGATGGGGCACAGCCTTGGAGGAGATGTTGAAAAGTCAGTATATGGACACCGCACTATAGAAGAACTAAAAACAGAAATAAATAAAATAAAGGTATAATATTTGTTACTAATTTGTCACTAACCGCACATTCTTTCAGGTATTTTTACCTATTTCCTGACAACTCTAAAACTACGCCAATCCCTTATTTTATCTGGCTTTATCCCATAAATACTGATTTTTACTAAAAGGGTGTATTTTAAGATTTGTTTAATTTTTCAATCCCGCCATTTTGGGTTCCATGACTCCCTGTTTTCCCCTTAAGCTTTAATTATCCCCTCTTAAGTTTATAAAATAAGCACCAAGAACTTCTGTTATATTTTTTCTTCATACTGGATATTTTTATTGACCATAGCAAATATTTATTGTATATTTTAAAAAGGCAGATAATAAAATACATAAAAACTTTGGTATAATATTAAAAAAGCAGCATAAAAACAAAACATAATTTAAGAGGGAGATACTATGAGAAACAAATTACTTATATTACTAATGGCTTCATCAATTATTTTTTCAAGCTGTGGCAATAATCCCGGTACTAGCCAGCCAGGCACCCAGGATACTAAAACATCTTCATCTGTAAATACAGAAGAACCACAAGATACTTCATCTGTAAACACAGAAGAACCACAGGATGCTTCATCTGCAAGCACAGAAGAACCACAAGATACTTCATCAGATGACTTGGATGGTTTAGATGCAATAGGGGATGTTGAAGTTGAAAAAGACCTTTTCAATGTGAAGTTTAAAGTGCCTGCTGAATTTATGGGGGAAACTACACAAAAAGAACTTGATAAGGCTGCAAAGGAAAGTGGTTATAAGTCAATAAAACTTAATAAAGATGGAAGTGCTACATATATTATGACCAAGGCGCAGCATGAAGAATTAATGCAGGAAATGACTAAAAATGCCAATGAACAATTAGAGAAACTGGTTGCTTCAGAAGATTATCCAAACTTCACAGACATTAAAGCAAATGAAGATTTTACCTCATTTGAAATTACTACAAAGTCTAAGAAACTGGATTTATCGGAAACAATGTCATGCCTTGTTTTTTATACGCTTGGCGGAATGTATAATATTTTTAATGGCACAGAAGTTAGTAATATCCATCTTGACTATATAAATGCCAAAACAGGTAAAGTTATCGAATCCTATGATTCCAGTGAAATGCAGTAAAGCAAAATCCAGATGCCATAATTTTTGTTGAAACCAAATACAGGCTTTTGTCTTTAAAGAAATACAGCTTCCAGAACTGTATACTTTACTTTAAACTGTTTGGACCAGAATATGAAAAGAGGAAGGATGTATGACTAAAGATGAAATCCGGACAATTTGTGAAAAAAGATTTAAGGAGCTTGGGGCTGAGAAAATTGAACTACAGCCATCAGGAGAATGCTGGACATTAAATGGGGAATTTTTTAAAGTAACCACCCTTCAGGACTGGTGGGTGCTGGAATGGACTAATAACTATTCTTATGCTTCAAATTATTGCTTTGAAGATTTAGAGCCAATGTTATATGATATATCAGAAGCAGAGATTATCACACAAATTAGTTCTTTATTGGGAAGATAACTGAATCTATGAAGTGGACAGTATATGAATATTTTAATTATATATGGCAGCCAATATGGTTAAGGAGGATAATACAATGAATGGGATACAGGACGAAAGATACCATGTAGCTGATGAAGCTATTTATGATGCGTTTTTTCTGGTTCTGAAAGAAAAAGAATTAGATAAGATAACTGTGTCTGATGTAATAAAAAGAGCCGGCATTGTACGCAGTACATTTTATAACCATTTTGAAAACATTCCTGACCTTGTTACTGCAATTGAAGATAAAACTATTAATGATATATTTGCATTAATGAATACTTTCCATCCGGAGAATGACTGGGATATGTGTAAATCCTATTATTTAACTATATGTGAATATACCATGACAAACCCTTTCTTGGCAAACATGCTTTCTGCCCCTGGAAAAGATGCGTTTTTTGAAAAAATTGTAACCATGTTCCACCAATATGTAAAAAAAGTAACCCAGAATAATGAACCTTCACGCCACAACAGTGAAGAACTCTCATATATGGTTGCCTGCACTATCGGCAGTACAGTGGGTGTTCTCCACAAATGGGCGAATGATAATTTCAAAGTTCCTCCTGAAACTATTGCTAATATACTGACACGGGCTTTTATATCAGGAATGCTCCCTTACATATTATAAATATAAGGGAGCACTTTATGTTTTTAACAGTATTTATTTTATTATGCCATAGGAAGCGGCTCATCAATTAAAGCTTCCTGCCTTTTAATTTTCTTTGTTGCACTTCTTATAAATGGATTTTTCCTTACTACAAGCCCTGTAATCTGGCGGTAGGTAGGCTGGTTTTTATTATACTGGTCTAAAAATGCCTGTAATGCCATCTTTATTGCTTCTTCATCCAGCCCTTTTGCTGCAACAACATCCTGGTCTGGGTAAATCCTTGCTGTAAGCCCGTTGTCCTCACCTGTTACAATTACCTCCCCAACAAGTGCATCAAGGGCTAATTTATTCTCAATCTCTTCTGGTGATATATTTTCACCGTTTGAAAGGATAATAAGGTTCTTTACACGGCCGTTAATAAACAGGAAACCATCTTCATCCATATAACCCTTATCACCTGTATGAAGCCATCCATCTTTCAATGTTTCTGCAGTTTCTTCTGGCATCTGGTAATAGCCTTTCATAACACTGCTGCCTTTTACAAGTATTTCGCCATTTTCAAACTTAATTTCAGCGTTAGGGAGCGGCTTGCCTATAGAGCCTGCCTTATGTGTTTCTGGTGTGTTGGAACTGATTACTGGTGAACACTCTGACATTCCGTATCCTTCAAGGACTTCTACACCGTATTCCGCAAATTCACCAATATAGAACGGGTCAAGATGCGCGCCGCCAGTAAATATAATTTTAAGGTTGCCGCCAAATACATTATCTGCTAAAACTTTCTTAGGAATTGCAGCATCTGCACTTGCAAGCCTTTTATAGATTGTTTCTATCATCATAGGAACCATAAGCATTACATCAGGTTTAAATATTCCCATGTTCTTTACCATATGGAGAAGTGAATCATTTATGCATATAGTAGTACCAAGGGAAAATCCTTTCAGCCAGTCCATAACCAGGCAGAATGCATGGTGGATTGGGAGGACACTAAGCAGTATGCTTCCAGGGTCTGTAGTATAATCAACAGATTCAACGTTTGTTGCCAGGTTGTTCTGTGTAAGCATTACGCCCTTGCTCTTTCCTGTTGTGCCAGATGTAAAAATAATTGTTGCTATATCATCTGGTGAAGGGGCACTTATATCACTGTTACATTTACTTGAAGACGCCTTTAAATCTGCAAGTGACGCTGTCTTTTCACCAGAAGCTTCTATCCCTTCTTCCTGGAGCATCCATACTTTTCTTATTTTAGGACACTCTGCCAGAATACCATCCAGAAGTGCCTTGTTCTTAGGGCTTAAAAACAGTGCTTCTGAATCTGAACGGTTTACCAGGTCAACAAGGTCTTCAGCTGGAAGCCCTGCGTCAAGTGGTACTGCAACTGTATTTCCTGTAATAATACCAAGGTAGCTTTCAATCCATTCTACAGAACTTGTCCCAATAAGGGAAATATGTTTTCCATTAAAACCTTCTGCCTGAAGCCCTTTCCTTATTGCTATTACATTTTCCATAAGTTCACTATAGCTTCTCTCTTGGATTTCTTTCTTTGCCAGCCACTTTACAGCTTTAATATCTGCAAATTTCTTTGCACTTTCTTCTAATATGTCACGGATAAGTATTCCCATAATTCCCAGTCCCTCCTATTATAATTTTTCTAACAATTCAAGCGCTTCCCCGACTGTAAGGATTTTTAATGCATCTTCCTCTTCAAGTTCTACGTCAAAAGTATCTTCCAGTTCTCCAAGAAAAGACATAAAATCAAGTGAGCTGAACCCTAAATCCTCCCTGAACCTCATATCATTGCCCATATCTTCTGGTTTTACCTTGCAATACTGTGCTACAACTGTTTTAAACTGCATTTCCTTTGTCATTATATTCCCTCATTTCTGCGCTGCCTTACTGTGTATTTGCAAGCCTGTGGCAGACAGCGCACAAGCACAGCCTTGCAAAGCTGGTAAATAGTAACATATTTTTATGAAAGGCTGGACTATTACCTATAAATACTTTTATATATAATATGTCAGGTGTGCCTGTATTTAAACTTGTTCCATAATTTCCCCTATACTCATATCTGGTTCTGCAATTCCCTTAAAAAGAATACGCATCATATAATAGTATAAAAGCTCCATATCATGCTCTTCTAAGCAGGCTGTCTGGTAATGGTATGAAAAATTCATCCCGCCATTTTCAGTATGTGATACAGTCAGGTACATTTTCTTTGTAGCTGCACCATTTGCAAACCATTTAGAATGTTGTGGAATATTTACAAGATGTGGGTTTTCCATTTTAACTGGCATTGGCTGGTATGTCAGGTAACAGCTCTCATAAGTAGTATTTTCTGGCGTTTTATAGCGCCTTCTCATTTCTTCTTCAATTAATGCAGGGTCATAATTGCTGTGCATGTAAATCTTATTCTGCACATTCTGTATTTCATAAGCAGCTGACATAAAATCTGTTTCAAGTGGTATTACTGTCCTGCATGGGAACATTATTGTCCTGCTGCCACCCGATGTCCATTCATCATGTGTTGAACGCCTTGAAATAAAGTTCTGGATTGTAATATCCTCCTGCCCGTTATTTACTTTAGACAGGTAAGTCCTTATTCCAAGCAGTAACAGGTTTGTCATTGATAACTGGTGGTTCATGCAGAAACGCAGAAGGTTCTTTGTCGGTTCTGGCTCAAGATAATAATCCTTTACAGCTACAAATAATTCCTCCAGTTCTATATCTGCTGCCCTTAAATTCTTATTGCCGTGGCGTTTTCTGGCTTCTTCAAGTACAGAAGGCCCTTTGACATCTGAATAAAGAGGTTCGCCTAATGCATCAAGCTGGTCATCCCAGAACTTCTTATCCTTTGCAAAACGTTTTTCATTATTTGCCTTTTTTAAATCATTGGCAAGGACTTTCTCATAATCTGCCAAATCTTCAGGATATGCTGACTTAAACCTGTAATGTGTATAAAGCTGCATAAGGTCATTAATCATTACAACCAGTCCGCATGAATCAATAAGCCTGTGGTCCATATGGATAAAAAATCCATTAAAACCTTCTGGAAGCTTTAGCATTGATATATCGCACAATGGAATATCATCACCGTCAAAAGTTTCATATGCCCACTGCTGCATAAGGTTGTCTGCATCATGCATGCTCATGCCAGATAAATCCTTTACAGGGATATCCCTGGTGTCTTTTTTTACAATATACTGCTTCACTTCACCATTTTTATCTGGTTTAGTAAAACGTACCCTCATACATCCATAACGTTCTAATTCCAACTGGATGCACTTTTTAAAAAGACCAAAATCTATAGGTGATTTCAGTGATGCCACTACGCTGACTCCTGAAACCTGCTGTGTTTTATATTTTAAAATCCAGTTATGGTGCATTTTCTGTGCTGCTGTTAAAGGATAAAATTCCTGCATTGGTAAATCCTCCTATTCCTTTCCCTCTGTCTTCTGTTCCTTCCCTGATAAGACGTTAACATATTTTATTTTTAATTTCTACCCCCTGAATGACTTAACAAACATTTTACCCCAAATTGTCCAAGACATTGCATAGAATGCCTGGCAAATAATGTTACATTAGTAATTAAAAGATAACAGAAACGCCAGCTTTAAAAACTGGCGTTAAATTATTTTAATCGTATTTATCATATTTCTTAAAAAAGCTTAATAACTTTGCCCTGTACAGTTCTTTCCCATCATACGGGCTGCAAAGATGCCTTGCCTCTGGTATTATTACAAGCTCCTTTGGTGCCCTGCACATAGAATAATTATGCCTGGAATTTTTCTGGTTTACATAAGTATCATCTGCACCATGAAAAAACAGGACTGGTATCTGGTTTTTCTCCATAGCCTCTGTTGTATCAGCATCTTTCATGCGGAAACCTGCTAATGCCCTGCAAAATAAATCCAGACGGAATAAAATCAAGCCAATCCAGTGCAAGTGGAACCATTCTGCTGCCATGTCCTTGACCTGCCCTTTCATAGAACAAAACCCGCAATCTGCAACCAGGCCCCTGGCCTCATCTGGCAGTTTGTGCCCTGATGCCATAAGCACTGATGCTGCACCCATAGACTCCCCATAAAGGTATATTGGAAGCTTATTTTTATTACGCCTGGCAATATAATAAGCCCAGTCCTGTACATCATACTGTTCCCATGCGCCAAATGTAATATATTCCCCTTCACTTTCCCCACAGCACCTCTGGTCAATAAAAAGCAGGTTGCATTGTTTCTCATGGAGAAAACGGGCTGTATATGCAAAATCCCCGAAACCGCTCCCCTTATATCCATGACTTAACAATACAAACCTTTTTGCATTTGCTGCTGGCAGGTAAAAAGCATGCAATAACAGCCCGTCCCTGCTTTCCATATAGCAGTCCTGCATATCCTGCTGCATGCACCATGCCTTGCCCTCTTCATATTCCTTTTCAAACTTATGTCTTGGATGGTTCACCTTGATATGTGAAAGCTGGAACCATTTCCTTTTAATAAGCCTTTTTTGTTCTTTGCAGCGTACTGTCATCTTAAAAAACGACCACCCTGATGCCATAAAGACGCTCGCTGTAAGGCAGGCTGCCCATAACGCCTTAATTATTCTGCTTCTCATAATAATATACCAGTCCTCTTTTTATTTCTAAAATATCAAATATTTAAACAAGGTTATTATAATATTTTTAGATAAAAAAAGCAAATCTTGCTTAAAACCCACATCCGTTTAATAAAATTCCAGTTATCCTGTGCTGGCAGACCCATAATTATAACTGTAATTTTATGAAACGGACGTGGAATAACCTTTTATTTTATTGATAAATTATTTTTGTTAGTTTATAATAGTTGATAGAAACAGGTACCTGTTTAACAATAGATTTTAAAAGAAATGGAGATATGCATGAAAAATAAAGCACTTAAACGGGCCATGTTTATGGCATTTTTTTTATCCGCTGCATCTGTTTTTGCCACAGGCTGCACAAATCCTGAAAAGGATACAGCCCTCAAAGACAAAGCGGGCCAGGAAACTGCAAAAAATGAAGAAAATTTATTTACAGTTAAAGGTAATGATGTAATTATTGCAAAAAGCACAGGCCACAACCCGGTATGCGGTTATAAAGGCACTGGAAATTATACATATGGCGGAGACCCGTTTGTGTTAACTGATGATGGTACAGTATACCTGTATACAGGACATGACCTGTCTGATGATAATGAGGTTTCAAGGGCAGTCTACAACATTCCGGAATATTTGTGCTATTCTACTACTGACATGAAAGAATGGAAAGAAGAAGGTTCTGTTTTTACACTGGACACGGACAATGTCCAATGGGCAAAAGATTCAACGTCTGCCTGGGCAAGCCAAGTAACTAAATACAAAGACAAATATTACCTGTATTTCTGTACCTGGGATAAAACCTCGCTTGGCAAACAGTCAATAGGTGTAGCTGTATCTGACAGTCCAACAGGTGGTTTCAAGGATATTGGCAGGCCTTTAGTACAAGGGACACTTACCACACCTGAGAGCAATTCATGGGATGACATTGACCCGACAGTATGGACAGAAACCGGTGAAGATGGAGAAGAACACCGTTACCTTGCATGGGGCAACAGTAAATTTTATGTATGTGAATTAAATGAAGATATGACATCTGTTAAAGACTTAAATGGTGATGGTGAAATCACTTGTGGCACAAGGGAAGAAAACGCAGACATTATAAATAACCAGGAAGGGCTTGATTATTTTACAGAAGCACCGTGGCTCTACCGCAGGCAGGATGAAAACCAGCAGTATTATGGCAAATATTACCTGTTCTACGCATATGGCTGGCGTGAACGTATGGCATATGCTGTTACTGATGACCCTCTTCATGGTTCATGGGAATTTGGCAAAATCCTTATGCTCCCAACAGCTACATCAAATACAAACCATATGGCTGTCTTTGATTTTAAAGGAAAAACTTATTTTATGTACCACAACGGCTCACTCCCTGGAGGCAACGGCTACCGCCGCAGTCCATGTATTACGGAACTGTATTTTAATGATGATGGCAGTATACAGCCACTTGAAGAAACCACTGCTGGTATAAATGGTACTATTTACAAGATTGCGTTAAAAGATGGCAAAGAAATTTCACATGAATTTTTTATAAATTCATCTGGTGATAGTGAATACCCTTATTCAGAAATTAAAACAGGAACTGACATAGGCATGGACAAAGATAATGAATGGGTAATTACTGCTGGCAAATCAGATACAGAAAACGAAACATATGTTTCTATACAGTCCGAAAATAAGCCAGGCCTGTATCTGTCTGTTAATGAAACAGGAAACATTACACTTGCACAAGATGCAGATGCATCAGAAGAAACTGCTGCAAGACAGACATTCCACAGCGTAAAAGGATTATCTGGTCAAGACGGGATTTCCTTTGAAAGTGTTGCACAGCCAGGTATGTATATATCTGTTAAAGATGGTCTGCTCTGCCTTTCTGATGGAAGCATAAAAGAAAATGCAACATTTTACATTTCAAAGCAGTAAAACCACTTGACGCCCCTTTGTTTCTAGTATAGAATTAAATTAACTAGTATAACTTATTAATACTGTTTTTATAATTAAAAGGAAGGGATTGATTATGAAAAAAAGTTACGAAAAACCATCAGTTATGCAAAATGGAAACTTTACAGAGGGTGTATATATGGCAAGCGGTTCCCCTTGCTATTCAGCTGATGCTTACATACACCAGAAACCTGAAACTGGCAGGGATACTTATGTTATCCAGGTAAATGGCAAGCATGACGCTACACATACAGTTGATAAACAGACTCTTACAATCTCATTTAACCAGAATGTTACACATGTAAACAGCAAGGGCAAACTTGTATCTGGTGATGGTTCTAATACACTGGTTATTAATTATGGATACCATAATAACCCAACAGACAATATAGGGCTTGGGGATTTAGAAGTTTCAGCTGGTGATGGTCTTGAAATCACAAGTGTCTCAATTACAGATAACCCTGATGACTGGTATTAAAAAGATTTTATAAAACATGCATGCATTAACCAATATGAGCTTTTACAAAATAGGTGTTTCCATCTATAGTGTGAAAGCTCTGTTTAGTTCAGCCAGACATATTTATTATTAAGGAATATACTTATATGAATAAGAAATTACAACACTATATAAAACGTATTAAAGAGGGAATGCTTAAAGACATGTGGCATGAAACCCTGTGGATTTACCAGTATGCAAAGCATTACTGGAAGCAGATGGCATTTTATACTGGCCTGGGACTGCTTAATACTGCTTTTTCCCTGGTTTCAAGCCTTATATCAAGGGATATGGTTGATATTATAACAGGAAGACAGACAGGGCTTCTTGCAAGGACTTTTTGCTTTTTTATTATATTTGCAATCGGAAATATATTCCTGTCACAGCTTTCAACATATTTCTCCAATAAAATAAGCATAAGCGTTGATAATGAAATTAAAGCTGATATTTTCAACAAAATGCTTGTTACTGACCTTGAGGCAATACAGAATTACCACACTGGAGACCTTCTTACCCGCTGGAGTTCTGATGCATCAAATATTTCAAACGGGATTCTGAACTGGATTCCAAACCTTATTATATTTACTGCACGTTTTATCAGTGCATTTATCCTTGTGTGTTATAACGATTTTGTATTTGCAATCCTTGCACTGCTTGGTGTTCCTGTAAGTATGTTTATGTCACGCAGGCTTTTAAAACGGATGCGTGGCAATAATAAGCGCAGTGCAGCAATGAATGCCAGGATGTCAGGATTTAACCAGGAAGCTTTTTCAAATATACAGACTATCAAAGCCTTTGACCTTATAAGCCTTTACAGCCGCCACCTTAGGGAACTCCAGAAAGACTATCTGGATATGAGGCTTGAATTCCAGAGGCTTTCTATGGTTACATCCGTAATAATGTCCATTACAGGGCTTGCTGTATCATACAGCTGCTATGGTTTTGGTATTTACCGTGTATGGAGCGGGGCAATAAGTTATGGCACAATGACAATGTTCCTCTCCCTTTCCGGGACTCTTACAGGTACTTTAAACCAGCTTATTTCACTTGTCCCTGCGGCTGTTTCCCTTACAACTTCCGCAAGACGCCTTATGGATATTATTGATATGCCAAAGGAAGATTTTTCTAAATCAGATGAAGCCAGCCTGTTTTTTGAACAGAACAAAAAGACAGGTATAAGCCTTGAATTTTCAGATATTGCATATTCATACAGCAATGGCAATGAAGTTTTCAAAGGCGCATGTATTAGTGCACATCCACATGAAATTGTTGCTATTGTTGGTCCATCTGGAGAAGGCAAAACAACAATGCTGCGACTTATACTTTCACTGCTGCACCCCCAGGAAGGCAATGCAGTGCTTTATGGCAGCACTTCTGGCACATTCCAGGTCTCACCATCAACAAGAAGGCTTTTCTCATATGTGCCCCAGGGAAATACAATGTTTTCAGGAACTATTGCTGGTAATATGCGTAATATAAAACCAGATGCAACAGATGAAGAAATTATTGATGTCTTAAAAATGGCATGTGCATGGGACTTTATAAGCAAACTTCCTGATGGCATTAATAGTAAAATTGGTGAACGGGGCGCAGGTTTTTCAGAAGGGCAGGCACAACGCCTCTCTATTGCACGCTCCCTTATAAAACATTCACCTATACTACTCCTTGATGAAGCTACCTCTGCACTTGATGTTGCAACAGAAAGAAAAGTCCTTAAAAATATTATGAAAGATGATTATCCAAGAACATGCATAGTTACAACACACCGCCCTACAGTGCTGTCTGTATGCAGCAGGGTTTATGCAATAAAAGATAAGAAATGCAGGGTGCTTTCAGACAAAGAAATAGAAAATATGATACAAAACTTTTAGTAACCATTTTTATCTTTCTTCATAAAATAACAATACAACGGAAATCACGCAAGGGATGTGTTAGTAAATTGTATATTACAGCAGGAATATTAATTCCATTTATAGGCACTATGTCAGGCAGTGCAATGGTTTTTCTTATGAGAAATAAAATTAATAAAAAGCTTGAAAAACTGCTGCCTGGCTTTGCATCTGGTGTTATGCTCGCAGCATCTGTATGGTCACTTATTATACCTGCCATTGAAATGTCAGAAGACATGGATATCTATACATGGTTTCCAGCCGCTGCCGGTTTTCTGGCAGGAATTATATTCCTCTTATGTCTTGATAATGTAGTACCACATTTACGTTTCGACAATAACAAGCCAGAAGGCCCATCCTTTAAAATCAAAAAATCTGTAATGCTTGCGCTTACAGTGACATTCCACAACATACCAGAAGGAATGGCTGTAGGGGTCGCGCTTGCAGGCGCGCTTTCTCCAGAGACAGGTATTACAATTGCAAGCGCAATTACACTTGCAACAGGAATTGCAATACAAAATTTCCCAGAAGGTGCAATAATATCAATGCCACTTAAAAATGATGGCATGCCATGTATAAAATCATTTATATATGGTACAATGTCTGGAATAGTTGAACCTATAGGCGCTATAATAACAATAATGCTTACAGGGCTTATTGTGCCAGTCCTGCCATATCTGCTTGCATTTGCTGCCGGGGCAATGTTTTATGTTGTAGTTGAAGAGCTTATCCCAGAAGCCCAGTCAGATGAAAGCTTTAATATTGGCACAATAGGTGTAGCCTTGGGATTTGTGGCAATGATGGTGCTTGATATTACATTTTAAAAATTTATAAATAAACATCCTGGTATCATGATAATGGTTCCAATACCCTTATCATGATACCAGGATGTATTATATATCTGTTTATGCTTCTGCTTTCTGGCAGCAGTTTTATATCTATGCCTTTGATGCCCCGTCTACTGATAAAATCTCCCCTGTTACATAACTTGCCATATCACTTGCCAGGTAAAGGAATGCATCTGCTACTTCCTCTGGTTCTCCTGCCCTTCCAAGTGGTATGCCCGCAGAAATTGCCTTTACTGTCTGTTCTGGCAGTGCTGCAACCATATCTGTTTTTGTAACACCTGGTGCAACTGCATTAACACGTATCCTGTCCTTGCCAAGTTCCCTTGCAAGAGAGATTGTAAGACCATTCACCGCAAACTTGCTGGCTGGGTATCCAGAACCTGCCGGCTGCCCTGATATGCTTACCATGGAGCTCGTATTAATTATACATCCGCCCCCCTGTTCTTTCATAATCCTTGCAGCTGGAAGGATGGCATAAAAAACAGCTTTTACATTTAAATCAATAATTTTATCAAATTCTTCTGCCGTATAATTATATAATGGTGTGCTTGACGAAATCCCCGCATTATTTACAAGAATATCTAATTGTTTATATTTCTGGTATACCTTATTAACAGCCTCTTCTACTTCTTTGGAATTTGTAAGTACAGGGCACATTCCCTCTGCTTCCCATGAAGGGTTTTCATTATTAAGCTTTTCCAGTGCTTTATCCACTGTTTCCTGGCGTGAACCAAATAAAACTACTTTTGCACCATTAGCAAGATATTTACGTACTATCTCAAAACCAATTCCTCTTGTTCCTCCTGTAACTATTGCTACTTTTCCTTTTAACATAATCTGTACCAGTCCACGGACAGAAATAACCTGTTTTCTGTCTGGAACAATATCCTTTCTTTATTATTCTAACTTGCTGGCAGGCAGGCTGCTGTTTCTATAATATGCCCGGTGTCCATTTGCTTTATCCAGTATACCACAATTCTGCATTTAATCATACTATTTAATAACAGTTTTTACAGCAGAACTTCCAGCAATATAACCGCTTGTCCATGCCCATTGCAGGTTGTAGCCGCCACATATGCCATCTATATCTGCTATTTCACCTGCAAAGTAAAGCCCTTTGCATATTTTTGATTCCATCGTATTTCCATCAATTTCTGGCACTGGTATACCGCCACATGTCACCTGTGCTTTATCAAACCCGCCTGGTGCCTGCGGGTTTAAACGCCATTCTTTCATTGTTTTTGCAATTTTACTTATCTCTTTGCCTGTAATTCCTGATGGCTTGCATTTTACAGATATGCCACACTTTTTAAGAAGTGCCAGTGCAAGCCTGCTGTTTAATATACCTTCCAGCATATCCCCTGCACTGTGGTTTGCAGGGTCTTCCCTGCGTCTTTTTAATTCACTGGTAATTTCTCCTATACTGTATAATGGCATAATATCTATAACAAGATATGGGTTCTCTTTCTTATACAGCCCTGATGATATGTACCTGCTAACCTGGAATACAGGTATTCCCGATATTCCCTGTGCCACAAACTGCAGTTCCCCGCTATCTTCGCATAACAGCTGGCCTGTACCACTATATGCCCTGACAGTCCCCTTTGTCCTTACACCTGCCCAGTCTTTCAGGAACTTTTCATCTAATATGCACGACGTAAGCGCTGGAAGTGGCGGGACTAATGAATGTCCAAGGCATCTTGCAATTTTATACCCTGAGCCATCAGCGCCATGCACATAGCCTGCCTTGCCGCCTGTCGCAATAACCAGCTTACTTGCAAAATACTGGTTTTTATCCGTTTCTATAATAAAACCATCCTGCTGCATATTTTTTCTATTAATATGGGTTTTTGCCTTAAACACTTTTTCATCTGTATGTATAACTGTATCTGTATTTTTGAGCTGTCTTTCCAGTATATCCCTTACGCTTGAAGCCTGTCCGGACAACGGATATACATACCCATCTTTTTCATATGGCATTATTCCGTATTTTCTAAACAATTCTACTGTTTCCCTGCATCCAAACTTTTTTAACGCATCCCAGGCAAACAGGCTTCCAGTCCCACTGCTGCTCCTGTAACATTCCCCCGCCTGGTAATAATTAGTATAATTGCATCTGCCATTGCCAGTTGCCAGTATTTTCTTGCCAAGCAGCGGCATCTTTTCAATAATAGTAACACCTGCACCACTTCCAGACGCAACAAGGGCAGCCATTATGCCTGCTGCCCCTCCTCCTGCAATTAATATATCTGTTTTATCCATTAAAATTCCCCCTGTAACATCTGTATTATGCATACAATAAATGTATTTATGAAGAATAATTCTCAAGAATACTATACAGCTCGTCCTCATCCTGGACTTCTATGCCATTTTTTAATGCACGCCTCTCTTTTGCATGAAGGTTTTCAGTTTCTATGCCTGTATATTCATATACAGTCTTTTTATCACCATAATAAGCGACTACTTCACCATCAACTGCAATAAGATAGTATTTATATTTTACTTTTGAGCTGTTATATATTTTCCTTACAACAAGCCGTTCATTTGAAAAGCTTGTCACACCCATGCTTTGAAGCCCTTTCAAAAACTCCTCTGCTGGTATGTCCTTCATATAATCTTTGCAGAAATTATCTGCATCTTCCCTTTTAAGCCCTACAAGCTCTTCTGGAAGAGTTTCATATTCAACAGTAGTAGTATCCTTTACAGCATCATAATTTTCAATCTGGTAAATAGTCTGTACAGAAAGTGTGTCATAATCACTTGTATCTGCCTGTACATTATCATCTTCCATCTGCTGCTGTCTTTCTGAAAGCTCTTCATACCTTGATTCTACTTTATCTGTAACAACCGCATCAATTTCACTATAAACCTTCTTCTCACTGCTTATCTGCATTTCCTTAAAATGTTTTAATGCCGACTGGTAACAAATATAGTTGCCAAGGGCAAATACTGCCAGCAATGCACATATACCACAGGAATATTTTATTACACTTTTCATAAAATCACCGGACCTTTCTTTACAGCCTTAATATTATTATCGCCCGGCAAAACCATATTTATACAGGCCAGAAACCATTTTCAAGAAAAAACTGTGCTGCTTTCTCTGCACCCTTTGTAATCTGCTGGTTATATCCTATCATTTCCAGCAGTTTTATTGCATTACGCGTCTTTGTAGCGCCTTTTCTAAGTTTATAGTCAAAAACAACATTATTCTCCTCAACTTTTTCTTCAAAGTGGTAATTATCAAATCTGCCTGACAATATTTTGGCCAGTTCAAGGTCATGTGTTGCAGCAAAGCACATTGCCTTTGTATCTGCTATATATTCCAGTATATTGGAAGAGGACGCTATACGTTCAAGTGTATTAGTCCCTCTTAAAACCTCATCTATAAAACATAATACTGGCGTATCCGCTTCTGTTGTTTTGTCAATAATCCTTTTAAGTGACTTTATTTCTACAATATAATAACTTTCATTACTAAAAATATCATCTCTTAATGCCATTGATGAATATATATGGAAAAAGCATGAACTATAACTGTCTGCAAGCACTGTATAAATTGTCTGTGCAAATATTGCATTCAGTGCAACTGTCTTTATAAATACAGATTTGCCAGAAGCATTAGAGCCTGTAATTAGTATACTTCTGTCCGCCTTTACTGAATTCTTAACAGGTTCATCTAAAAGAGGATGGTATAAATCTGTAAATTCCATTATTATTTCTCTTTTTGAAGCTGCCTTGTGGAGTACTGGCACACACCATGCACCTGCACCTGCCCTGAATGATGCAATTGAAACCATGCTGTCTATATAACCTGTTGTATTATAAATTTCAATTAATTCATTTTCATGTCTTTTAAGTTCCTCTGCCATTCTGCAGATTTTTATTAAATCTATATGGAAAAGAATCCTTATATAATCCATAAGTGAATCAAGTAAATCCCCGCTCATATTGCCACCTGCAACAAGCCAGCTGTTACTGCTGAATTTTTTAAGGCAGCGTGCACATGAAACAAGGCGTTTTTTATATTGTCCAATCCCTTGGATATTTGCCTCTGCAACACTTTCTGACTGGCGGATAATTCTTGCTATAAATGCAAAAACCTGTATATACTGGTCAGTTTCTGCCTTGCTTCTGTAATATGTTATTACATTGTGTATAATTATAATAGCTGTTATAAGTACCATTACAGCTGGTTTTACCATACACAGGCACAAAGAGCCCAGAAGTGCCAGGCCAGAAAAAATATGGTATAACTTACCTCCTGTGTCTATGCTGCTAATAGTTTTAATATAACTGTATACGGAAACCCTGTTTAACTTGCCCATTCCTGCAAGCGCCATCTGCAGTTTTATACGCTCGTTTTCATCTGCCTGTATACAATTAATTGTATTCTCCCTTTCTTCAAGCATGGAAATATCCGTACAGGGCTTGCGTAAAAGTGCATACAGGTATTCCTCACCTATAGAAGTTATTGTATGGTTTAAATCCATAAATACTGTATCAATATCAAGGTCATTGCATGTTATATCATCAATATCCCCATCAGACACATTCTGCCTGTAATAATATTTTATGCTCTCCAGAAGTTCATGTGAATATTCTTCCCTTGAGGGGCGCCCCCATGTATTTTTAAGGCGCAGGAAAAGCCTTTGCTTGTACTTGCGTTCATCATAAATTCCCTTAATAATGAGAAGCAATACCAGTATCACAGCAATAATTGCAATTTTATAAGTAACGTCCATAACCAAGCCTCCATCTTGCAATGTTTTAACATATTATACCAGAAAATGCCATAAATACAAATAAATGGACGCAGGTTTTCCGTGTCCAGCTGGATTATTCCATTCCAGGGCACGTTCCCACTACGTTGGCATACGCAGCGGCGCATAAAATCCCAAAGTACGGGATTCAAACGCCGGCGATGCCAAAGTGCA
>JAAWKM010000041.1 GCA_022797375.1 Lachnospiraceae bacterium | reverse complement strand
GTGGAGTGACAGCTTTCACAGTCCAGTAAAAGATATATACATTCCTGCAAGCAAGCTTGCGGAATGATATATCTTTTACTGGACTGTGAATAGTAACAGAAAATGAAAAAAATAAGAAAAATTTTCTAAAAACCTCTTGACGGAACAGGGGGCTTATGGTAGTATACTAGTCGTACGCTCTCATAGTTAAATGGATATAACAGCCCCCTCCTAAGGGGCAGTTGTAGGTTCGATTCCTACTGAGAGTGTTTTTTATTTTTACAAGGACAAATGAGGGTGTGCAAGTTTAACTGTGTAATCTGGGTACGCCCTATAAAAGTTAAATGTAACTGTACTGGTACAGGGCATTTTGCTTAATAAGGATATAGAATTAGGAATTAACATAATTACATATTCCAGACAGGACGGTATATTATGAAATTAAAGCGCATTGTTTCTGTTTTACTAGCTGGTATAATTCTTATGACAAATATTGCATGGACAACCTCTAGCGCTGCTATAAATAATAACAGCCTGGTGATGCCAGCAAGAAAACAGGCTAATAACGGACAAAGCAGTAAAAGTGTTAAATGGCCTTCTGGTCCAAAACCTAAAAGCCTGTCCTGTGATTCTGCTATCGTCATGGAAGTCTCCACTGGTTCAATATTATATAAAAAGAATATACACAAACAACATTATCCTGCAAGTATTACTAAAATATTAACTGCTTTGCTTCTGCTTGAAAACAGTTCATTAAGTGATACAGTGACATTTTCGGAAGAGGCTGTATTTGGTATTGAACCAGGAAGTTCAACCATATATTCAGATGTTGGTGAGAAAATGTCTATGGAACAGTGTTTGTATGCTATTATGCTTGAATCAGCAAATGAAGTATGTCTTGCAGGTGGTGAACATGTAGCAGGAAGTGTGAAATCATTTGTAGGCATGATGAATGATAAGGTAGCAGAATTAGGCCTGAAAAATACCCATTTTAATAATCCTAACGGACTTCCTGATACAAAACATTATACGACAGCTTATGATATGGCAGTAATATCAAGACAAGCTGTGCAGAATACATCTTTCAGGAAGATAGCAGGTACAAGGACATATACATGTGATAAAACAAATACACATAAGACGAAACGTATATGGCGTAACCACCACCAGATGTTAAATGGATATGACCATCCTGAATATGAATATAAATACTGCATTGGTGGCAAGACAGGTTTTACACAGGCATCACAATATACACTAGTAACTTTTGCTGAAAAAAATGGTATGCAGCTCTTATCTGTTATTATGAAGGCAGGCGGTCCGTTTAGCGAGCCAAATGAATATACAGATACAACAGCACTCCTTAATTTTGGGTTTGAGAACTACAGGAAATATAATATTAATGAAGAGAAAACGGAGGTTAATGGGGGTCTTTTTAATAACTATAATAATTTTTTTAATACAGAGAGTTCTCCTGTATATCTTTCCAATGAATCGGCGGTTGTGCTTCCTAAAGGGGTTAAGCTTTCAAGTGCAAAACAGAAGATAACATACAATAAGAATGCCAATATTAAAGACGGGAAGAATATTATTGGAAAGGTAACATATACTTATGACGGCAGGGTAATGGGTTCTACTGATATAATTTATGAAAAGGCATCATATAACCATCTTGATGAAGCTTCAAGAAAGATAATAGATATTGAAATAGAAGATATTGAGAATAATGCTGCTAAAAATGCCAGTAAAAATAAGCGTATTGCGAAGATAAAGAATGCTATTGCAAGTGTATTTTCACCAATAATTAGTTTTATAAGGGAGCATATGTTTATCCCGGCAATTATAATAGGTGCTGTACTTGTAATACTTTTGATAGTATTCCTGTTTAAAAGTCTGCGCAACAGGAGAGGAAGGGCACGTAGGAGCAGCGGAGGCTATAGGAGCAGGGCAGGGCGCAGGATGCATGCCAGAATGCAGAGGCGGGCAAGACGCCGGAATACACCAGAAAAAGCAAGACGCCGCAACCATAGCAGCCATTACCAGAAAAGGACAGTTCCTTTAAAAAGTACACAAAACACTCATAAAAGAAAGCCAGGTGTTAGTAAACGCAAAAGGAATACACGTGAAAGTTTTGGCAAGAATTTCTTTGATTTTTAATATTATGCAGGTCAAGCCAGTAGATAGCAATTTGCATGTGAACATGCATTGCTATCTACTGGCTTGACCCATATAATATTATATGAATAATTAAAGGGAGCAATATTACTAGATTTATAATATTGCTCCCTTTAAAAATATAATTTCCAGGTACTATTAAATTCCCAATGGTTTTTATACTATAATTATAATACAAATTATTTAAAAAATCTTTACATTTTCCTTAATTTTTTAGCTTTTAATCTTCATTGTGTCTTTATATCCTGTTTTTGTAGTAAATAGTTTTGTATATGCAGTTTTTTTATTCTTATTGCATTCAATTATTGCATTGCTATTAATTCCAGCTAATGCATTTTTTCCAACAGATTTAAGGCCAGTACACTTGATATTAATGCTGGAAAGGGACTTGCAGTTATAGAAAGCCATTTTGCCAATTCTGGTGATATTGCTTCCAATTATAACTTTTGTGATTTGTTTGTTTCCTTTACATGCATTAGCTGCTATTGAAGTAATTTTAAACACCTTGCCTGACAGTTTTACTTTAGCAGGAATTTTTATTTTAACAGGATTTTCTTTTAATAAATCTTTTGAAATACCATTAAATGCTGCCTCATTAGAATTTCCTGTTTTTGTAACTTTGTATTCTAGCCCGTTTGATTTTATTACAATGCCTTTTTTGATTTTATTAATGGACTTATCTGTACCAGGTGTGTTATTATTGCCGTCATTACCACTATTATTAGCGTTCTCATTATTATTGTTAGCAGGCGGTGCAGTTGCGGCTGTTTCTTCCTGTCCGCCAAATTCAAGTTCTGATAATGTGAATTTTATTGTTATTTTTTGCGGTTTTTTAATTCCTTTAAAGTTAGCAACGCCACCTGATGCCTGGACTTCTTCTACAACTGAGCCATCCCATGAATTTACTGGGTCATTTGTATCAAATATTCCTGAATCTTTTAATGCAGATTTAAAGTTGTTGCTTTTTATTGTAAGCTGGACACCATCCACATCAATTTCATCATATTTAATCTGGCATGTTTTAAGAGGGCTTTTTGATGTCTTACCTGATGCTACATCATAATCTTTTATATATATTGCAGTAAGTTTTTCAAGACTTTTTACGCCTGCTTTTTTTGCAGCATCTGACAGGTCTTTGCTACAATCAAAAGTAAGGGTATATGTACCATTATCTGTTACACATATAGTATCTTTTCCAGTTTCATTTGCAAAATAATTATGTGTAGAATCATTGTAATAAACATTAATTGACAAGTTTAATTTTTTCTCAGTTTCTTTTTTAGACACATTAACTTTAATTTCCTGTTTAATGCCACCTGTAGATGACACAGTAATTACTGCAGAGCCTTCACCTGTTGCAAGTACTTTTCCTATAGAGGAAACAGTGGCAACATTTTCATCAGAAGAGGTAAAGTATAAAGTTTCATCTGTATCTGAAGGTGAAAGTTTTACACTGGTATATTCATACCCGCCAATATCTAAGTTTAATTCATGTTTTGCTGTTTCAAGTGATATACAGGGCCTTGAAGGTACAGAATCTGTTACGGTTACCTTAATCTGCTGTTCTATAGTGCTGTTCTGGGTAAAGGCTGTAATTGTGGCTGTACCAGTGCCCTTTGCATTTATTTTTCCATAAGCAACAGTTGCAACACAAGGATTGTCTGTTTTCCAGAGTATTACATCGTTTGAATTTGATGGCTCATGTGTAGTAGTAATTTCTGCTGTTTCATTAATTTGAAGTGAAACTTCCTGCTTTGATACGCTAAGTGAAGTAACAGGGATTATTTCTGGTTTTTTCTTAAGTGTAGAATAATCTGTACTTGAATTTAAACCATTGAATCCCCTCATAAGGCCGTCGGTAATATTTTTCTCAATAGGCTGGCATTTAGCCCTGTCAATAATTGAAAAACTGTAATCCGACTTCTGGCTTCTGTCATACCAGCCCTGGTCCCAGTATATGCCAGCAAGTTTATATTTTTTAAATATACGGTTTATGCCTTCTATATAAAATTCACGCTGTACAGGATTATCTTTATTATTACATCCGTATTCGCCTACTACAACAGGTATGCCTTTTGACGTATATTTATCATATAAAGGTTTTAATTCGGTATTGTTATATGCCATTTTTTTAAGGTCATATTTTGTATATGAGTCTGATATGTTTGTAGTAGCACCACAAAAATTGCCAGGTGTATAATAATGCACTGATACAATAAGCCTGTCTGGCACAGTATCTTCCGGAAGTGCAAACTTATTTTTTTCATTGCATACAGAATCAATATAATTAAATTTACCAGGCATCATCAGCCAGCGTTCACTGTTATTAGAACCTGTAGCCCTTACAGTATTAGTGAAAATCTGGTTAAGCTTCATAATTACTGAATTTTCTTTAGCAGGTGTCATATTAATGCCTTGTACTTCATTCATTGACTCGAATATAAGGTGCTCATCATAATCCCTAAAACGGTTTGCAATATTTTTCCATACTCCTGCAAACTTCTTTTCGAGAGTTTCCTGGTCATCTGTTGCAATACGCAGCCAGCCTGTCTGTTCTGCACCATCATGGTGGATATTAATAATGGCATACATATCCTGGCTTATACAGTAGTCCACTATATCCTGCACCCTGCTAATCCATGCTTCATCAATCTGGTAATTATTATTATCATCAATTTTAGTCCCCCATGT
Source organism: Lachnospiraceae bacterium (assembly GCA_022797375.1). Classification (GTDB taxonomy): domain Bacteria; phylum Bacillota; class Clostridia; order Lachnospirales; family Lachnospiraceae; genus Butyribacter. The sequence continues at coordinate 21,251 of JAAWKM010000041.1, read as the reverse complement.
TACAGGAATTCTTACAGTGTTAAAACCTAAATCATGTATTGATTTTATAAGGGTTTTAGTAGTTTTATCATTCTGCCACTGGAGTTCATTAGGGGTGAAGCCAGTATGTCCATCCATTGTGTTGCCAAGATTCCAGCCAGCACCCATATCCTTAACCAGTTCATCTGCTGAAAGTATTTTAAAATACTGCTGGTGGCCAGTGGTAAAACCATCCTGGGCAATTTCTGTGGTTTTCTGTTCTTGTGCACTATTTACAGTAGCACCAGCTTGCTGCATATTAATACTGCCTAATATTATTCCGGCTGTAATGAGAGCAGCAATTATTTTGTTTTTTGTTATTTTCATTTTTACCTCATTTCTGCGCTGTTTTTATATAAAATATAATTGTGCCATACAGCACACAAGCACAAATATAGAATTAACGGACAGGCAGGGACTGTCCACTATTAGAAAAGATAAGGACATAGAAGTTTTACTGGACACACCTTGCCTTGGATTTAATCTAGCAAAACATTAAGCAGATTTATATAATATTTATTAGATTTGTATAAAAAATATTATTTTAAAATGTAAATATATGTAGTAAAATCTATATAACATGCAATTATCTGTGCCACTGGAAGAGGAATGGGGGATTTTTATGGAGTTAAATAATAAACTGGACTACCAGCTTTTTGTACAGCGTGAAAATATGTTCTTACACCAGCCATATAAAAATGAACTGGATTTTTATTCTGCTATAAAAAATGGAGATATAGAATATATTGAGGAGATGAAACGCAAATATTCTTCTTTTAAGGATACTGGCAAGGGCAGGCTGTCAAAAAACCCATTACAGAATGAAAGGTACCACTTTGTTACAAATACGGCACTTGTCACAAGAAATTGTATTGAGGCAGGTCTGCCGCAGGAAACAGCTTATACATTAAGTGATTTATATATACAAGAGATGGATAAACTTTTCAGTATTGGAGATATACAGGAATTAAATGATAAAATGGTATATGATTTTACAATGCATATGAAGGAACTGCATAAAAGCAGGGTAGTTTCACACCATATAAGAAAATGTATTGAATATATATACAATAACCTGCATGAACCACTTACGGTAAGCATCATAGCCAGGCAGATGGGGCTTAATCCAAGCTATCTGTCTACTCTTTTTAAAAAGGAAACAGGAAGTACAATACATGCATTTATACAGGGGGCCAGGCTTGATACAGCAGCTGGAATGTTAAAAAATACAGAATATCCATATGCATTAGTTTCTAATACATTGTGTTTTTCCTCACAAAGCCATTTTACAAAACTTTTCCGTGAAAGGACAGGTCTTACACCCAAAGAATACCGTTTAAAATACAGTGTAAAATAGCAGGACAAACACATAAATAAATTGTAAGCATGTTTTAAGTGTACAATCTGCTTGATATGATATTATTGTCATGTTATACTTAACCCATGCCTGGGAAGGCAGCAGTAAAGCAACTATAGAAAATGGTACTGGAGGCGGGATATTTGAAAAAGGCATTACTTGTAACAAGGGTCAGCGGTTTTATTCCACAGCACGAGATGAATAATGTAAAAATATTGCAGGAAATGGGATATGAAATACATTATGCTACAAATTTAAATAATGTAGTTTATGGCAAAGATAACAGCAGGCTTAATAATACAGGAATTATTACACACCAGGTTGATTTTGTGCGTTCACCATTTTCAAAGAATGTAATAAAAGCTTATATACAGTTAAAACAATTAATTTTATCTGGAGAATTTGATTTAATACACTGCCATATGCCAATGAGTGGTGTAATAACAAGGCTTGCTGCCCAGAAAGCCAGAAAATGCAGTGGACGGGCTGTCCCTGTGCTTTATACTGCACATGGTTTTCATTTCTGTAAAGGTGCTCCGTTAAAAGACTGGATATATTATCCAGTTGAAAAGTTTCTTGCCAGATATACAGACAGGCTTATATTAATAAACCGTGAAGATTTTAAAAGGGCACAGAAGTTTAAAGTAAGAGGAAAGGCGGAATATGTACCAGGTGTTGGTGTAAGTATTTCCGAAGAGAACATTAAATATGATGAAAAGCCAGAATATATACAGAAAATTACAGGAAAAAGGATAAATCCAAAAACAAAGGTGCTAGTTAGTATAGGAGAACTTTCTAAAAGAAAAAACCATCAGTTGTTAATAGATATGATGGCATATTTGAAAGATATGGATATTATCTGTATTATAGGCGGGACTGGGGAAGAAGAAATATTCCTGTATAATAAAATAAAAAAGCTGCATTTAGAAGACAAGGTGTTCCTGGCAGGATATATAGAAGATGTCCCAGCTGTGTTACATGCATCAGACTGTTTTATACTGCCTTCATTCAGGGAAGGGCTTCCTGTGGTGGTTATGGAAGCAATGTCAGCAGGGCTTCCGGTAATTGCAGGCAGGATACGTGGTGTAACTGACCTTGTAAAGAATATGGAAGGCGGATATCTGGTAAAAAGTTTTGAGCCTGTAGATTTTGCAGTAAAAGTTAGAAAGCTTTTTACAGATAAGGAAGAAAAAAGTGCTATAGTAAGGAAACGCATGGGAAAGTGGAACCAGGAAAGGGTCAAAAAGTTTTCAAAAGATGTTGTGAAAAAAAGAATGTCTGGAATATATAAAAGTATAGACAATTATATAAACAGCAATAAGAGCTAAGGTGAATGTCACGTGTGTTTCATAAAAATCCCCATGCCGTGCTTTGCACGGCACAAATAGTAATGAAAAATGCTGTTTTCACACTATTTCCAGTTATTCTGCGTCCGTTTGCCGGTATATAATAACTGGAAATTATCTCATATTAACAGTTTTTGTATATAAGTGGGGGTCTTTTATTTTATAAGTTTATATAGGTTTTTGTCATTTGCAAAATTACTGGCTTCATAAAGTATAAGTATATGGTTATAGTTTTCTGATGATGCAATGTCAAGCAGCATGTCATTATAGTATCTTGCATCAATCATTGTTATATATGAATAATCATTAAGTAAGAATGGTATAAAACTGTTGGCAAATGAGTCTTTTAATACAAGGAGCTTACGGTTTGTATTACTGCCTGTTTTAATATCCACCCTGCCATAATTGCCCCCGAAGAAGTAAGCGTATTTATCTTTTTTATCCAGGTATTCTTTATTATATATCCCCGTCTGCTTCTTGCCATCACATGTTACCTCTGCATTGTCTGTAAGGCTGGTCTGTATTGCATATATATTATCTGGTTCTGCTGTAAAGCCAGGTGCTTTTGAATAGAGTGTACCATAAAAACTGTTGCTGGCTTTTTCAGGATTAAATGAATTGTAAGGCTGTGCTGCCAGACCAGCTATTGTACAGTATTCTTTATATGCGGCATAAGCACCAGGGAGTGTCCAGTGGTGGTCTGTTTTAAAATAGAAATCCACATTACCATTGCTGCCAGCAGCTAAAACTTTGCGTAAATCTAATATTTTCTGTGCTCCAAGTATTGTATTTGCAGTATTATAAATAGTATTATCATTATAAAAGGGTGCAAATGCTGGAAGCTTGTTCCCAAGCATGGTTCCAGGAGATGGTACAAGCATGGTGTATACATCTGCCTGTTGTTTTTCTGTAAAATAGCTTAAATACATCAAATTTTGTACAAGCTGTTCTTTTGAGATATCATTGTCTGTTATTTTCTCTATATAATAGTTGTCTTTGGCAAGGTATACACCACCAATATCTTTAAATCCCAGGGATTTTTTGAGGGATGTGGATAACCCTGCCATAAAATCACGTATGAAAAACTGGTCATTAAATGCATCAGAAGCTTTTTCCTGGAATCCGCCAGAAATTATTTCACTGGCATTTATTGCTGGAAGTTTGTCCAGATACCTGTTTTCATTAACAGAATAATCACGCTGTGGCAGTACTATAACTAAAAGCCCAGGTACTGCAAGCATAATAAATACCAGTGCAGAATATATTATATATGTTTTTTTCATAATAATCCCCCATGCCGCCCTGGCGGCTCAAATAGTTATTAAAAAGGCTGTCTTGTGGCATCCCTGGTGGCACAAATAATATAGCATGAGGTTAAAACCTGAAATATAAGAATGGGTTATAGCTTCCGCTTATAAGAAGTGCCATGCTCAATATTAATATTATAAATGTAAATAAGGCTTTAATCCAGAAGCAAGCAGTTTTATTTAACCTGGCTGCCAGATGGTTAAATATATATACTGGAAGTTTTGTTGAAGCAACTGCCATTATTATTAACAGTAAAATACTTGTATAGAGTTTGTATATTGCATAGTTGTTAAAAAATGGGGCATTAAAACCTGCAAGTGCTTTTATATAACTGCCAGGTGAGGCTATATCACCATATGCAAAAATTACCCATCCAGTAATTATAAAAAATAATGCATATATATGGCAGATGGTTTTAGGTATCTTTTCCAGTAATTTTAATAAGAAGCATTTTTCTATTAACAGAAGCATAAAAAAGTATATGCCCCATATTACAAAGTTCCAGGCGGCACCATGCCATAGTCCTGTAAGAGCCCATACTATAAATAAGTTTAAAGCTTGTCTGGCAAATCCTTTTCTACCTCCTCCAAGCGGGATGTATACATATTCTTTAAACCATGTGCTTAGTGAAATATGCCACCTTCTCCAGAATTCTGTAATGCTTTCCGACTGGTAAGGGTAATTAAAATTTTCTGGAAAATTAAATCCAAGCATCTGCCCCATACCGGCAGCCATGTCAGAATACCCCGAGAAATCAAAGTATATCTGGAATGTGTATGCTACCGCGCCAAGCCATGCAAGGAGCATGCTGTTTCCAGAGGCTGGGACAGCAGATATTTCTTCCCATAATGCACCTGCCTGGTTTGCAAATATAACTTTTTTACCAAGTCCTGTTATAAATCTCTGTATGCCAAGGGCAGTATTTTCACTTGAAAGTGTCCTTGAATATATTTCTTTTTCAACTTGTCCATATTTTACAACTGGTCCTGCTATAAGCTGTGGGAACATGCTTACATACATTGCAAAGTTTACTAGGTTTTTCTGGACTTTTGTAGTTCCCATATATACATCAGTTATATATGACATAGTCTGGAATGTGTAGAAGGAAATACCTATTGGCAGTGCAATATCCATAAGGGGGATTTTTACAAATCCTGTATTGTTTATTATCTGTATAAAGAAATCTGTATATTTAAAAAAGAATAATATACAGATATTTAAAACTATGGAAATTATAAATGCAGCCTTAGCCTTAACTGGCATAAGCCTTTCTTTGTACATTGAAACTATCATGCCAGCCAGGTAATTAATAATTATGGAGGAGAGCATTATAAGTATATAACCTGGTTCACCCCATGCATAGAAAACAAGGCTTGCCAGAAGCAGGAGCAGGTTTCTGGCTTTTACAGGACACAGGTAATATGCAGTAAATACTATTGGCATAAATACGCATAAAAAAATTATACTGCTGAATATCATTTTATACTCCCTCCGCCAATAATGTCATTTTGCCAACCTGATAAGAATTTCTTGTCATGGAAATATTATTAACAATAATTATATCACCAGCCCGCTTTTCCTCTGCAAGTTTAATAATATTCCCATCCCAGTACCTGTAATCAATAACATATATTTTGTGGTAGTGGTTTACAAGAAATGGGATTAAGGCATTACCAAAAGATTCTTTTATTACAATGCAGGAGGAATTATCTTTTAGTGAATCATTTTCTATAATGGTATAGGGATTATCACCGTCTATAAATGCAGAATATTTAAGGCTTTCCCCATATCCAGATGCATCTTCAATTAAACTGCCTTTAACCTGTACACCGTCCTTGTTAGTATATTTTAGAGAAATGCTTCCATCATGGCATCCAGCAGGATAATATGCATAAAGCGTATCTTTTTTTAATGCAGTGTTCTGGTTTGTATCTTTATAAAAAGAACCAGTAAAACTGCCAAATGAAACCTTTTTAAAATCCTCCAGTTTTACAGGCATTATATGTTTAACTTTGCAAAATGCGTTGTATGCATAATAAGCGCCTTTGGCAGTCCAGTGGTGGTCAGTCCTGAAATAAATATATTCTTTCCTGTGGCTCATCATTTCATTATATAGTGGTACAAATTTAACATTTCCAGACATTTTACCAGCAATTTTTTCCAGTGATTTTTTCTGGTCTGAAGAACCAGATGCATTTTTCTTGTTATCAGGAAATGTTATACCAATGCTTGTTGGGATAACTATATTATATACATCTGCCTTATCTTTAAGTTTATCTGCAATTTTGCTTGTTATACTGGCGTATCTGGCAGCAATGCTGTCTATATAGGTATACTGTTCATATGCTGCATTACCAGATATAACTATTCCTGATGGAAATGATGAAGTTTTACCATCTGAATATATTTCTTCAAAATCATTATTTTCTTTAATGATTCCATTTTCTTCTGGAAGTTTTACTATATTAATATCTTTTGGGGCAGGCGTAACTGTTATGGTGTTTCCATCTTTTAATGCATCTGATATTATAATTTCGCCTTTTGATGGTGTGTGGCTGCTGCCTGGAACAGCACAGCCAGACAACAGCATGCCAGCCAGAAAACATATTAATGATGTTTTAGATGTGTATTGGGTTTTCATTTATACACCCCTATTCAAAAGCTGCCATAATTATTTCTTTAGCAGTATCAATATCAGTTGTTACACAGATAACTACATAACAGCCGCTTCTCATATTAAAGGCATCTGAAATTTTTTTTGCCTGGGCAGGTATATATGCTTCAAATGATTTTCTCATGTCTTTAAGATACTGGACAGCTGTTTCCTGGTCTGCTTCTGCGCTTTCTTTGTCTTTAGCAGTAATAAGGATTATTTCATCAGAATAATTGCCATTGCCCATATATAACTGCAGTTCTGAGCCTTCAGAAATACTGATAAGCTCCTCTGCAACTGTTTTGTCTATTTGTTTTAGTTCTGTTTCAAATTTGGTTTTGGATAAAATATCTTTGGCGAGTTTGTCCATGTCAACCTGTCCGTTAGTGCTGGTGCTGCCAGTGGTTTCTGCACCTGCAGGTGTGGATGCAGGGGCAGCAGTTACAATATTGCCAGTGGCAGTATTATCAGGAATACCAGCACTGCCACTGCTGTTAATGCCAGATACAGACTGTATAACTGCCCATGCAGCAATAGAAATTAGAAGAAGTGCCATTATAATTATAATAATAAAACGGGAATTACTTTTATTTGATATATTGCTTTGTTTATCCATATGTATTAGCTCCTGTCTTCCAGAAATACTGCTGGAATTTTTAATAGTGTACAACTTTATATTATACGGTTGTTTATTTTATAAATCAATATCTATATTGTGCCATTTTGTATTTCTTCTATCCATTTGCCAAGATAATCTTCAATAACAGAAAATGGGGCGGCACCAGTTGAAAGGAAGAATTTATGGAAATCTGCCAGCTTGAATTTGTCACCAAGTTTGTTCATAGCTTCTTTTTTCAGTTCTTCTATTTCAAGATATCCTAATGTATATTGCAGGTAATTAGCTGGTTCTGCTACCATTGAATCAAATATTGTACGGCTCTGGCTTTTGCTGAAACCATAATCTGAAAGGAATTCCTGCAATTTTTTAAAGTCCCATCCAAGATAATTAACACCTACATCTGCTTTGCCATATACACATAATGTTGCTACTGTGTTTTGTACCATTAGTTTTGCAACATCTTTATCTATGCCAGCAATGTTGTAACTATATAGTTCTGCATATGTAGCCCATCCTTCTGAATAGCCGCCGCTGTTAATTACACTTCTTACAGGTGCAGGGTTTAGTGACTGGAAATAACAGTTCTGGTATAAATGTCCAGGATAACTTTCGTGTGCTATTGTCGGAAATGCTTCACTTAAATCATATCTTTCATTTTTATTAAGGTATACTACATTTTTTTGGTATGCGTCAATTGCTGGTGTAAGGTAAAATGCAGGGCTTAGGCTTTCTTCAAGTGATTTGTCAACATATTTGATTTCACATGTAATATCATCACTAAGTGCCGGAAAATCTTTTTTAATTGCATCTTGTAAATATTTTATGGCTTTTTCAGGTTCTTTATATGGATATTCAAATTCTTGTGCTTTATAATATACATCGGGTGAGACAGTCATTATTTTTGCCATTTCCTGCTGTGTGCCTGATAAGGCGTTACCCAGCATCCTGTCAATTTCCGTAATGCTTCTATATGAACCTGTTTTTGCTTTTACAAGATACTCATAATATTCTTTTCCTTTTTCAAAATTACATAGTCCGTTATCATTTTTGCCGGTGCCTTTAAGTTTTACAAGGGCATTAATAAGGTTTTTATATGCAGGGATTACACATTCTGTAACTGCTTTTGTACTGCTGTTAATGTAGGAATTAATTTCTGCTTCTGTTAATCCCTCGAATTTTTTAATTTTATTGTTGAATACCGTTATAAGATAATTTTCATCATTGGTTTCTGCAAATTCATTGCACTGGTCAATAATTGCCTGTGCTGTTGTATCACTCATAAACAGACCTTTAGATGATTTTTCTTTTTCAAATTCAATTATACTGTCAAAATATGCAGGTACAAGCCGCAGAAGTCCAATATATGTATCAATATCATCTTTTTCATAGAAGTTAAATTCAGCAAGAAGTACGGGAAGCTGTGCCTGTATGCCGGTAACAGGGCCAAGGTGCTCAGAATATTCAAGCACATCCGAGGATTGCAAGTTCTGTTTCAGCATATTATAAATTATATCATAGATAAGCTGTTGTTCACTTGTAAGATTATTATAATTAAATGTTTCCATTGAAGCAAGGCGGTTCTCTGATACAAAGAGACTGTCTTTCATGCTCTGTATGCTGGCTTCGCCAAGTGTTGGTTCAATTCCTGCGAGGCCATATTGCTGTTTGTTTTTTACTGAATAGTTTAACGTGATGCTGTCATCTGAAACTTCTTCAATAAATATAGTATTAATAAATTCGTCAAAATCTTTCTGGGTTTCTTCTGGAGAACGTTTATCACTAGATTGTTTTATTGTAGGTAAAGACTGGAATATAGTAAGTTTTTCCTGGTTAAATACAAATATGCCAAGAAATATTATGCATAATAAAACAATAATAATCCTGGCCTTCCTGCTAAAATTATTCATAAATAATCTCCAAAATATAATTAGCTTTAAGAAATGTGTAAAAACCTGCCGGCCAGGTCTTTACACATCCTTGTCTTTTTATTTTATTAATATATTTATGCTTTATATTAATTATATATACTTACTGTTTCACAACTATATTCCCCAGTCATATTTATTTTCATAATAAATTTATCCCTGTCATAACCACCATATTTATTCATAGAACTGTAATCAATAGTTATGCTGCGCCCGTCATGAAATATATTATTAACAGAAAGGGAAGCCGGATAACGGAGGGTATCTTTTAATGCTTCCATTGCAATTCCTTTCATCAGTTCATAATTTGTAACCCTTATATTAATTTTATATTTTTTGCCATTAAGGCTGGTATTAATAGAAGTCTTGCCACATTTTAATGGTTTTATATCACCCTCTTCTGAAACCTGGAGGCTTTCAGGGTCGGAAACTGTCCATACTGCATCTTTATAGTTTTTAATATGTTTAATATATTTATCAAGGTTAAGTGTTTCATCATCATTTACATAAATATGGCGTTTTTTAATATTCATTGTATATGAGGCAGTATTGCCATTTTCTGCCTTTACTGTAATAAGTGACTTACCAAGTGCAAGGACTTTAAGGCTGCCATCATCTTTTACTTTAACTACATTTTTATTGCCAGATTTTACACTTACTTTAACATCTGCGGTACATGAATACCAGTCTGTACATTTGTCACCTACAAGCCTGTTCTTTAATTCCTCTTTGTCAATAGATACCTCAGGCTGTATAACTTCAAGGTTACATGAAGCAATATTTCCTTCATATATAACAGAGATAACAGTTTTGCCAGTTCCCTGGATAAATACTGTCCCATATTTAACTGTAGCTACTGATTCATCGCTTGAGCGCCACTCTGCTTTGCCAGGGTCAATAGTTACAGCACTTGCATCAAATGCTTCAAAATCATCCAGATACTGGCATGAGCCATATATTATTTTGCGGTCAGAGTAATTTAATGAAAGTTCTACACTCTGGCTTTCTTCAAGGTCATCAAAACCAGATATGGAACTTCCTGTTGCCGGGCGGCTTATACTGGTTTTATCTGAAGAAGTACCTGTCTTGGAAGTATCTGCTGCTTTAAGGATATTTGTAGCAGGTATGCACAGGCTTGTACATATTGAAAAAAGAGTAACTACAGCAGTAAATTTTAATATATGTCTGTTTGTTTTTTGTATTTTATTTTTGGTTTTGCATTTGTCAGGATTAATATTTTTAACCATAATTTATACACTCCTTTTACTGGTTTTTATAGAAAATATTGCTACTATATTATAGTATAGCTAAAAATTTTCATATCTGCAATAGAAGTTTTATTAAACGGACGTGGTTTATTGACAAATATTTTGTATCTGTTAAAATGAAAAAGGTTTTCAAAATCAAAGGAGGCATTTATTATGAATTCTTTAAATTCATACCATACAAAACAACAGCAGGCTATTCTGGGCTATATGGAGAATAATAAAAATGGTTATGTAACGGTCAGCCAGATTGCAACACATTTAAAGGAACAGGGAACACCTGTTGGTATTACTACTATATACAGGCATCTTGATAAGTTCCAGAAAGAAGGGGTTGTGCAGAAAATTGTTCTTGATGGCAATAGTGGTGCCTGTTACCAGTATATACATGGCAGCTTTTCACAAAATAACTGCCAGTTCCTGCTTAAATGTGAGAATTGTGGCAAAATTACAAATATGGGATGCAGCCATATGCAGGATTTATATTCACATGTACTAGAGGAACATAACTTTAATGTAAATCCACACCGGACAATGTTTTATGGTACATGTAGTAAGTGCCTTCATAATAAATAATAAAAAATACTCATTTATAAAGTATAAATAAAAAATATTAATATAGAAATGAGGCAGCTAATGAAAAATTTTTTAAAAAGTGTGTTAAAAATCAGGACATTAATGCTTATATTGTGCCTTACAGTTTTCTTTACAGGATGTGGGAGAAATACTGTTCCGGCAGAAGTCAGCAATAATGGCAAGTTAAGTATTGTTACAACTATTTTTCCGTATTATGATTTTACGCGGCAGGTTGCAGGTGATAAGGCTGATATAAAATTAATTATACCGGCAGGCATGGATACCCATTCGTTTGAACCTGTTGCTTCTGATATGATAAATATTGGAAAAGCAGATATAATTATTTATAATGGCGGGGAAATGGAAAGATGGGCTGGCCAGGTTCTTGAGGCGGCATCAAATAAAAATATTATCCAGGAAAAAATGATGGATTATGTGGAGACCGTGACAGAAGAGGATGTTACAGGACTGCATAAAGACCATAACCATAGTAGTGAAGCAGGGGAAATTGATGAGCATATATGGACTTCACCAGTTAATGCTATTAGAATTGTTTCCAAAATTGCAGATATTTTATCAGAAGCAGACAGGGATAATACGGGATATTACCATGATAATGCAAGTAAATATATTAAAAAACTTAAAGAGATTGATAATGAATTCAGGGAAATTGTAAATTCTTCTGAAAAAAAACATCTTTTATTTGCAGACAGGTTTCCTCTGAGATATTTTGTAGATGAATATGGGCTGGATTACAATGCTGCATTTGCAGGGTGCAGTTCTGAAACAGAACCAAGTGCAGATATAATAGCATTTCTTACAGATAAAGTGGTGGATGAAAATATACATGTTATATTAAAAGTTGAACTTACAAGTGCTAAAGTTGCAGATGCCATAGCAGAAACAACAGGCGCAGAAGTTATGACATTTAATACATGCCATAATGTTACAAAAGAGCAGTTTGGAAACGGTGTGACATATTACAGTTTAATGAAAGAAAATACGAAAGTATTAAAGGAAGCTTTGGCTGGATAACACAATATATGAAGCTTGTTATGATATTAAAGAGTCCTTAGATAATAAAGAAAATATGTACTATACAGATTTTTATGCTGCTGTATACACAGACCAGGTTAAAACAAGTGGCAGTACAGAAAATAAATAAAATCCAGAAATATGCAAAACATCAAAATAGTGTTAAAAATCATGCTAATAATTATAGACGCTTACTCCATGCAGCAGTATAATTGTAACCATAAAAGACAGGAAGACAGAACTTTCCATAACGGCACAGCCACAGGCAGTTATTTTTTGCTTGTGGTATTCTTTAAAAATGAAAGGAGATTACAATGAAAGTAGCAGATGGTTTCTGGTTAAGCAAAAAAGGTTATAATGTAAATTATGCTTCACAGGCATATAAAGTAGAAACAACAGCAAATTCAATAAAGGTGCTTGCTACACCATATACTGTAAAACACAGGGGAATGACCCTTGGAGGCCCTAACCTTGAGATTACTTACACCTCTACTTCTGAAAATATTATTAAAGTGCATATTGACCACTACAGAGGTGGCCTTGATAATATACCACAGTTTGAACTTAATGAGGATACAGGCTATGTACCATCTATTACAAGGACAGAAGATAAAGTAATAATGGTTACAGGTGATACAAAGCTTGTTATTAAAACTGGTGATGAGTGGGATGTTGAATACTATTATAAAGACAAGTATCTTACAGGATGTGCATGGAGGTCAACTTCGATAATTACTGAAAGCCAGTTTACAGCTAATGCACGCATGAACCTGCAGGAAGATGATGAGTTCTTTAATTATCCACAGGATACCCATACAACATATATCAGGGAGCAGTTAAAAACTGATATTGGCGAATGTATTTATGGGTTTGGTGAGAAATTCACCCCATTTGTTAAAAACGGACAAGTAGTTGAAACATGGAACAATGATGGTGGCACATGTTCAGACCAGAGTTATAAGAATATTCCGTTTTATATTTCATCAAAGAGCTATGGAATATTTGTAAACAGTTCAGATAAAGTGTCATTTGAAGTAAACTCTGATACAGTTTCAAAGGTAACATTTACTCTTCCAGGTGAACAGCTTGAATATTTTGTTATTGGCGGCAGCAACCTTGAACATGTACTTGAAAATTATACAACACTTACAGGAAAGCCTGCACTTCCGCCTGCTTACTCATTTGGCTTATGGCTTTCAACATCATTTACAACAAGTTATGATGAAGAAACAGTAAACAGTTTCATTGATGGTATGGCAGAAAGGAAAATTCCTCTCCAGGTATTCCACTTTGACTGTTTCTGGATGAAAGAATATGAATGGTGTAATTTTGAGTGGGACAAGGATATGTTCCCGGACCCTGAGGGCATGCTTAAAAGGCTTCATGATAAAGGGCTTGAAATTTGTGTATGGATTAATTCATATATCGGCCAGCAGTCAAAACTCTTTGATATTGGCAAAGAGAAAGGATATTTTATCAAAAACCCTGATGGAAGTGTATTCCAGGCAGACTTATGGCAGCCTGGAATGGCAATAGTTGACTTTACAAACCCAGAAGCATGTGACTGGTATAAAGGGCTTTTAAAAACACTGTTTGATATGGGTGTTAATAATATTAAGACAGATTTTGGTGAAAGAATTCCTACAAAGTGCAAATATTATAATGGAATGGATCCAATTAAGATGCACAATTACTACACATACCTTTATAATAAAGTGATATTTGAAGCTCTGGAAGAATATTATGGCAAGGATAAAGCCTGCTTATTTGCAAGGAGTGCTACGGTTGGAGGACAGAAATTCCCTGTACACTGGGGCGGTGACTGCTATGCTGATTACTCAGCTATGTCAGAAACACTTCATGGCGGTTTATCACTCTGCTCATCCGGTTTTGGATTCTTTTCACATGATATGGGTGGTTTTGAAGCAACAGCACCAGCAGATATATATAAGAGATGGTGTGCGTTTGGATGCCTTTCAACACACAGCCGTCTGCATGGGTCAACTTCTTACAGGGTGCCTTGGGCATATGATGATGAAGCATGTGATGTACTCCGCCACTATGTAAATATTAAGGGCAGCCTTATGCCTTATCTCTGGGCACAGGCAAACAAGACACATACAACAGGTATTCCGATGATGCGTTCCATGATAGTTGCATTTACAGAGGAGACAGCATGTAAATATCTTGACCAGCAGTATATGCTTGGTGATAATCTCTGTATAGTACCTGTAATGAATGAAGCTGGTACAGCAGAATTCTATCTGCCAGACTGTGGTATATGGACAGATATCCAGAGCGGTGAAACTTATGAGGGTGGCAGATATTACTCAAGGACATGTGATTACTTCCAGACACCAATACTTGCACGTCCAAACAGCATTGTGACATTCGGTGATTTTGATATGAATGTTGTATATGATTATCTTAATAATGCAGAAGCTGTTATTTATGGGCTTGAGGATGGCAAGACAGCAGAGACTGTTATTTATGATAGTGAGTCAAACAAAATTGCAGATATAAGTGCTGCAAGAAATGGTAATGTAATTACAGTTTCTTACAGTGCTACAGATAAAAACTTTAAGGTAACAGCATATGGCAAAACAGCAGAAGCTAAAGCAGGTACTACAAGCCTTGAAATAAATCTTTAGGAAATACTTGTATGGGCCATAAAATTAAAATAACAATAAAAAGAAACAGACAACAGATAGTTTATGCAATGGCTGGAATTACTTTTATATTAGTGATAATATCTGCTGCATATACAATAAGGCAATTATATATGGAAATTAATATGGGCGGAGCGGTAACTACAATGGCTGTAGTTACTGCTTCGCCAAAGCCGTCACAAGAAAAAACCATTTTAGTAACCATGGTACCAGAACAGGAACATCCTGTTAAAGAGAACTACCTGCCATATAACGAAGAAAGCATATTTACATTTCTACAAGGTCCTAAATCATGGGAAGAACGTATTGACTGGGCAGGTTCATGGGGAAAGGAATTTTATGACGGAGGCTCATTTGGAGGATTTGGCTGCGGGCTCTGCTGCCTTGCCAATGTGTATTCAACTATAAGCACATACCAGTGTACACCTGTTGATATGTACAAATTTACAAGAAAAAATACTGGATATAGCGGGGGAGGGGCTATTGCATGGAATTATATGGATACTGCCCTTGGTAAGCTTGGCTTTAGTACAAGCCTTAAACGTAAACCACGCACTTATAAGGCCTTTATGGAACAGATATCAGAAGCAGAATGCAGTATAGTGCTTATAAGCAGCAATAATTCCAGATGTTACTGGAGAAACACACCTGGACACTATGTAACAATATTTTCATATGATAAAAAAACTGGCACTGTATTTCTGGCGGACTCTGGTGACCCAGACCATAACAGGCAGCGTGTAGAACTGCATAAAATATATAAATCACTAAAAACTGCAAGTGAATGGCAGTACCTTATAGCTGGAAGTTATAATAGTAAAGATGATATATGGAAACACAAAAAAACAGATGGAATGTGGATAAAGCCTGGATATATAAAGTAATCAGAAGGCTGTTTGCAATATTAAATGTTTTAGCTGGCAAATGCATGATATAAATGCAGCTGCCAGCTTTTTTGTCTTTTTATGTGACATTTGTCATTTTTTTTACTGACAACTGGCACTTAAAAGAATCCGGTATAAATTGTATATTTATAAAAGATAAAAGATAATATATGTTACAACATCACGGCAGGTTTATTGTATCTGCATGGTTAGCGGAGGTATATATAATATGGTTAAAGTGGAAAATTTAGTTAAAAGGTATGGCAATTTTGTAGCACTTGACCACCTTGATTTAAAAATAAATGAGGGTGAAGTGTTTGGCCTGCTTGGTCCAAATGGAAGCGGAAAGACAACAGCTATAAGCTGTATGTTGTCATTACTTAAATATGATAAAGGCAATATTGAAATATTTGGGGAGAAAATAACACCAGGCAGTTACAATATTAAAAGGCAGATAGGTATTGTGCCACAAAACGTTGCAGTTTTTGAGGAACTTTCTGTAATAGAGAATATAGATTATTTCTGTGGGCTTTATATTAAAAATAAGACAGAAAGAAAAAAACTTGTTAATGAAGCAGTTGTGTTTACAGGGCTTGAAAAGTACACTAAGATGAGACCCAGACAGTTATCAGGAGGGCTTTTAAGAAGGCTGAATATTGCGTGTGGAATTGTACATAAGCCAAGGCTGGTTATTATGGATGAACCTACGGTTGCTGTTGACCCACAGAGCAGGAATAAAATACTGGAAGGTATACAGGAACTTAATAAGAATGGAAGTACAATTATCTATACTTCACATTATATGGAAGAAGTAGAGCAGATTTGTACAAGAATTGCTATTATAGACGGCGGCAGATGCATAGCAAAGGGTACTAAGGAAGAATTAAAAAGCATGATAAAAACAGGTGAAACTATTACAGTCGAAAATGTTTTTATTAGTGAAAAGCAGCTTTCAGAAATACAGGCAATACAAAATGTCTTTGAATTACAGTATGAAAATAATGTACTGGTTTTAAGGTGCAGCAGTGCCAAACATAACCTTATAAGGCTTATGAATTATTTGCAAGACAATGATATAACATTTGGAAGGGTGTTTTCAGAACTTCCTACACTTAATGATGTATTTCTTGAAATAACTGGCAAGAAATTAAGGGATTGATAAAGGGGGAGGGGATTATATGCTGCATTTAATAAAATATTGTCTTTTAACTATTTTAAGACAAAAGGAGACAGTGTTCTGGTCAATGCTTTTTCCGGTATTACTGGGCGCGTTATTTTATGCTTCATTCGGAAGTTCTAATACAGAAATTGAAACAATAGATATTGCAGTTGTAGAAACAGATAATTCTGAAATGTCAAAAAATTTTATTAATTTTCTGGAAATGATAGAGGAGGATGAGTCAGAATTAATTGCAATACAGAAGCTGTCTAAAGAAGAAGCAAATAAAAAACTTGAAGACCTTAAAATTACAGGATTGTTTTATGCCTGTGAAGAACCAGAGCTTGTTGTAACAAGCAATAACATAAGCAGCAGTATATTAAAATCACTATTAGATACATTTATAAGGCAGGCACAGATGTATAAAGACATTATGGCAGAAAAACCACAGAAATTACAGGAAGCAGCCAATTCTGCTTATCTGGAATTTGCCAGCGAAACAACACTGACAGGAAAAAAGGTGGATGGAATGGTACAGTATTTTTATTCACTTATTGGGATGGCATGTATGTTTGGCTGCTTTATAGGCTATCTTGTATCTGTACAGTTACAGGCAAATGTTTCTGCTGTAGGCTTAAGAAGGGCAATTTCTGCTACAAGCAAGTTTAAACAGTTTATAGCAGGCATGATAACCAGTGTATTTGTACACTATATAAATCTTGCAATACTGCTTTTATATCTTCAGTATGTATTGAAAATTGATTTAAGTGGAAATATTTTTAAATTAATTGGTATTTGTATTACAGGAGGGTTTATAGGAGTAGGCATAGGAATGTTTGTAGGAACTCTTTCAAGACTGTCAGATGGTTTAAGGATAGGAATACTTGTGGCAGGAGGGCTTTTACTGAGCTTTTTGTCAGGGCTGATGGTTGGAGGGATGAAAGGGCTTATTGAAGAAAATGTTCCTCTGTTAAACAGGATTAACCCTGCATCAGTTATTACTGATGCGATATATAGTATAACTATTTATGATGACCCAGGCAGGTATACATTGAATATAGTTACCCTTGTTATAATGTCCTTAGTTATAGGGGCTGTTACGTTTATAATTACCAGGAGGGAGTGCTATGACAGTATTTAAGTGTTATATGAAAATTACAAAGAAAAACATTGGTATGATATTAATGTATTTTGTAATATTTGCAGTTATTAGTGTTGCGATGCTTTATGTAAACAAAGGAGATGATGGCAATGGCCAGTTTACCAGTTCTAAACTGGAAGCAGGCATAGTTGACAATGATAAAAGCAAGGTTTCAGAAAAACTGGCAGATTATTTGTCAAAACTTCATAATACAGATATGCTTGAATATGATATTGATGTATTACAGGAGAAGATGTATTACAATAAGTATGATATAATTATTCAAATTCCAGAAGGTTTTTCGGAGAAGTTCTTATCAGGAGATGCCAGGGTTTATGTTACACAACAGCCAGGAAGTTATAGTTATATGTATGTTGAAAGCCAGATAAATGATTTTATAAACCGTATTATAAAATATAATATTGCAGGTTATACAATAGAGGAGAGTTTTGAGAAAGTACAGGATGTTAAAGAAAGCAAAGTAACACTTGTAGATGTGAATGGAAATGGCGGAACCATGCCAGATTTTGCGTTTTTATTCCAGTTTTTTCCATATACATGCATAGCAGTGCTTGGAAATGTACTTGGGATTATAGTTTGTTCTTTTAGAAAAAAGGAAGTTAAAAACCGTATAGCCGCATCAGCAGTACCACTCCGCAGGCAGTCAGCAGAATCGTTTATTGCATTTATTGTTACAGGCATGCTTGTATGGGCGGCGTTTCTTGCATTAGTATTTGCAATAAGAGGAAAAGAATTTTTAAATAGTGCAAATATGTTTTATTATATTTTAAACTCATTTACAGTTATGGCATTATCATTATCTATATCATTCCTGGCTGGTATTCTTGCTAGAAAGCCTGATATGGTAAATATGATAATTACACCAGTATCATTATTTATGTCATTTTTAGGAGGTGTATTTGTACCACTAAGCATGTTAAATGGCACAGTAAGAAAAGCTGCAAGGTTTGTGCCTGTATACTGGTATGAAGAAGTCAATAATAAGTTAAGTGAATATGCAGAAATACCAGCAGATGTTATCAAGGAAATATGGAGCGGGATTGGAGTACAGTTACTGTTTACATTAATGTTTATAGCTTTAACGCTTGCTATAAGCAGATACCAGATGCAGGAGAAGTAGGTATATTTAGTAAAATTATATATGGCAGGACATTAAGGAAACATTAAGATTTTTTAATGTTTCCTTAATTATGTTTCCGGAGTATTGAATATCTGGCAGTAATTCTGGTAATCTATATTCTATAATTTAAGTTATAGATTATCCAAGTATTAAATTGTTGTGAGGTGGGTAGTGTGAAAAATAAATTTTTCACACGGCAAATTTGTGCCTGCGGCCCAAAGTTTGCGGGCTTATAGCAGGAATGGAGGTTAAAATGAATAAATCTTCTGGAAAAATCCAAAGGATGGCAAGCCTGGTATTTCATGGAATGTTTGCTGCAATATGGCTTGTGCTGCTGCCTGGAATTATTGCCTGTGGGGTACTGTGTAATACATTAATATTAATTCCTGTAATAATTATAATGGCAGTTCTGGTATTATACAGGACTAAACCACGCTTTTTAGAAAAGCTGGGAATATCATTATTAAGTTATATTGATAAATATTCTATTATTACTGCCGCCGTATTTTTAATGTTAATACAAGTTGTATTACAAGTGTATATTGGATATGAGATGGCTGTAACGCCTGCCGGGGACAGAAGCGTAATATTTAACCAGGCAAGTGAAATGGCTGTAAATAATGTTCTTAAGACAAGTGACCAATATAATTTTTATTTTCTGCGTTACCCTAATAACCAGATGCTGCTTTTGCTTGAAACATTCTGGTTTATGGTATTAAAGGCAATAGGTACAGGGGAGTTTTTATATGGGAACATGGTTTTAAATATTCTGGCAATAGACATTGCAATACTGCTTTGCATGGTTCTTGTAGACAGGAAGTATGGAAAAAGGGCAGCAATATTATTCCAGGTAATGGCACTTTTATTTATACCATTTTACACATATATACCATTTGTCTATACGGATACACTTGTACTTCCTGTAGTTGCAGGGCTTCTTCTGTGTTACCAGTTTGCAGAGGAGAATTTTAAGAAAAGGGGGTTAAAAGTATATATATGGATTTTAGCAATGGGGGTACTTACGTGGCTTGGCTTTGAGTTAAAACCTACTGTTGCAATTATTACAGTTGCATGTGCTATCCATATGGTTGTTGCAAAAAACTGGAAAAGAGGGCTGGTAGCAGTGTTTGCACTTATGCTTGTATTTGGTTCATGCAGGGGGGCATTTAAGATAGTTATGGATGAAATAGCTGTAGTTGACCAGACAGATTATGATAAGGAAAACTTCCCATATGCACACTGGGTTATGATGGGCCTTAAAGGTAAGGGGAATTATAATCTTGCAGACAGGGAATATACAAGTTCATTTGAAACAAAAGAGGAAAAAGAGAAAGGCGATATTAAGATGATAAAAAAACGCCTTAAAGAATATGGAGTTCCAGGACTTTTATTCCACCAGTATATTAAAGCTGTAAGTACATGGTCTAACGGCAAATATGACATGGAATACCATTTACAGAGGCAGCCTGTAAGAAAGTCGTGGCTCCAGTCTGTATTTTTTAAGGACGGGAAATTTTATCCTTTATATGACAGCTATTGTATGTTATACCAGTGGACATTAGTTATATTTATTGCAATTTCAGTTGTATATGGGCTGGTAAAAAAAGAAATGGGTTCAGCAGCAATGTGGAAACTGGCACTTTTTGGACTGTTCCTGTTTCTGTCAATCTGGGAAACAAAGGCGCGTTATGTTATGCACTTTGTACCTGTAATGATGCTTATAGTAATAGATATGTTATATGCAGGTTACAGGAATTTATATAGTGTACACAGGCTTAACCATAAATAGATGGAGATTAAGGATGGAAATATTAATTATAAACAGTTTAGCAATGAATGGTGATACAGAGAGTCCGTTTAGTATTGCAGAGGAAAATGCCAGAGGGAAAATACCAGGGATGTTCTATGTCTGGGACTGGTTGCTGGAGTTAAGGTTAATTATAGTGTGCGGTTCTATTTTAGGATTTGCACACTTTTTTTATGCAACTTAGACAGCCAGAAATGCAAGATGGCAGAAGAAGTATTGTATTATAAAAGTAACAATCATATAATATACATAGCCTCTCGGATTCACGAGGAGTAAATTAAAAACTGTATTTTAACAACTGAATATTGCAAAACTTAACTAATGAAAGTTCAAAAAACGAAAAAAGGG